>JAEWKB010000249.1 GCA_023386255.1 Bacteroidota bacterium | reverse complement strand
TCAAGGCATTTTACTGATGAGTCTTCCATACGGTAGGTGTACTTGTCGCTGTCCCAGTACAGGTCAAAGAAACTGTTGTCTGTCTCATCATAATGCTGCACACTACTGTCTGGCCTGAACATTACACCTTCAGGAAGGTACAGGTATATTTCTACCTTTTGGTTTCTGTACTTGCTCTGTACATCTGTAAGCAGATAATTGTCTAAAATTAAGTTATTTCCCTGAATTTCAAAATTATATTTTATTTTTTCAGCTCTCTTGCGTGCGTCAGACAATGATACCCCTGATGCCAGTTTTTCTATTTGTACATACGGCTTGTCATCGGTCTTCATTATATAGAAGCGTATCATATTAGAGTATATTACATCATTACCTGCCGAATCCTGTGTAAACCTGAACTCGGTGTTGTAATCAGTGCTTTTGCTGAAGTAGTCGTTGTTCCTGAATTTAACTTTAAGGGTATCATTAACTGTTACATTCAGGTATTCTTTTGAAACAGTTTTACTCTCTGTGCTTACCTCGGTAGCCTGGCGCATGCCAAAGTAGATTATTGATGCAACTGATATGATCCAGATGGCAAGGAAAGTATAGGCGGCAACACTACCCATAGGCTTAAGGTTGTTTACCAATATCTTAAGGCCTAAAAGGAACAGGAACAGTATAGGAATGCCAATGGCAAAGAAACCTAAAAGCCCTAATATCCATAGTGGGGTATCAGTATAGTTCAGTATGTTCATGTACGGGTACCAGGCTACATCGGGCATGCCTGATGAGAACAGTACAAATATTAGCATGCATAGCATACCTGCCATGGCCAGTGCCGTAAATACTACAATAAAGGCACCTACCACTTTTGCAATAATGCTAAAAATTGCTAAGAACACATCTCCAATCCTGTTGCCAATCCTTTCGCCAACCCTTCCGGCATTGGCTCCGAATTTTTCATAATCTACATTCTTGAACTTTTCGGAAATTGTGTTAATCTCTTCCCTTACTTTTTTCTCAATGTTAGATATATTGATAGGCTCGCCGGTCATCTCCAGCTTTTCAGTTGTAGTAATGGCTTTAGGTATCAATATCCACAGCAATACATATATCAATATGCTCGAGCCAAAAGATATAAAAGGAGAAATGATGAATATTATCCTTATCCACAGCGGGTCTATCCTGAAGTAGTGCGCAATACCGGCAGCCACACCTGCTATAAGGCCACGATCTCCATCTCGGTAAAATTTCTTGGTAGGAGGTACATATCCCGGAGCAAAATATGTAGTATTGGTACTCTTTTTGGTTTCTTCATCGTCAATGCGGTAATCTTCAGGCTGGCCCATTACGGCAATAACCTCGTCAACCTCGCGGATGCTAACCACCTGCTTATCATTCTTTAGCTTTTCAGCCAGAAGTTCTGCTATCCTGCCTTCAATGTCGTTCATTATCTCATCCTTTCCGTCAGGCGACAGTGAGCGTTTTATAGCATCAAAATAGCGGTTTAGTTTCTGGTAGGCATCTTCATCTATGTGAAAGAATAGTCCTCCTAAATTTATACTTACTGTTTTGTTCATGGCTATGCGTTTTGGCTTGTTATTATGTTTACTGCATCGGAAAGTTCCGTCCAGGTAATGCTAAGTTCTTTTAAAAATTCTTTTCCGTCATCGGTCAGTCCGTAATATTTTCGTGGCGGCCCTGATGTTGATTCTTCCCAGCGATAGCTTAGGAGTCCGTCGTTCTTCAGCCGTGTAAGCAGCGGGTAAACTGTACCCTCTACAACCAGCAGCTTTGCGTTTTTAAGTGTGTCGAGTATTTCTGATGTATAGGCATCTTTCTCTTTTAGTACCGATAGTATGCAGAACTCCAACACTCCTTTTCGCATTTGTGCTTTTGTGTTTTCAATGTTCATAAGATCTTCATGATTTTAAAATTAAACTGTTCATTTTTTTGATTGATGATTGATTGATGATTTTGATTTGATTTGATTGATGATTGAAACTCTTTATAGCTATTTAATAAAGTTGATTGTTAATGGAAAATTGAATTTCTCTCCGTTACTGTTTTTTACAGCTGCGTAAAATATAAGTATGAATTCATATACTTTAAGTGCGAACGCAAGTCCTGCCGCTACCATACCAATAATAATTGAAGTAGTAATTTCTCCTATGGTAAATTCATTGAACACAACATCAAAATCGGTTGTAAAACTAAAATCAATATTGGTAAAAGCAGAGTATAAGAAAATAGGTACTGCAATTACCATAAGTATAAGGCAGTACAGCAGCAGGCTAAGCTGAAAGTTTATTGCCTGTTTGCCATTGTAGTCTACAAACTCTGATTCATCCTTTTTAAAACTCCATATAACCACAGGAAAAATGTAGTTACCCAAAGGGAAGAAATACTGTGTAAGAGCACTTAATTGTAATAAGGTTGATGTGTTTTTATTTGCTGTTGTTTCCATAGTAGATGTTATTCACTATTAATATCCTATGCAAATATATGGCTAAAAACAGGTATTGTGTAATGCAAAGTACTAACATTTAACATAATTTTAACAAATTTAAAATTACTATGCCTGCACAATAATTTTGAGTATATTCGCATAAAAACAGGTATTTATGGAATTTACTCCCACTAAACTAAACACATTCTTATTTTTTAAATTGCCTTCTGCATTTTGGTGTGGGGTACGTGTTAAAGCTATTTCAGCTACTGATTGTGTTGTAACGGTTAAGCATAAATGGATCAACCAAAACCCTTTTAACTCCATGTATTTTGCAGTACAGGCCATGGCTGCAGAGTTGAGTACCGGTGCTTTGGTAATGTTTCATATAAAGAAGAGCGGCAGGAACATATCTATGCTTGTTGCCAATAATAAAGGCACCTTTACCAAAAAAGCGAGGGGCAGGATAATATTTACATGTACTCAAGGAAACCTTATTGAAGAAGCCATACAGCAAACGATAGCAACGGGTGAAGGGCAAACCTTCTGGATGACTTCAACGGGGACGGATGAGAAAGGCGACAAGGTTTCAGAGATGCAGTTTGAGTGGAGTGTGCGGGTTAAGTAAAATTTTACAAATCTTAAGTAAAATCATGTAAAGGAAATATACAAGTCTTAAACTATAGTTAAAGCTTTGTGGCTTTGTGTTTTATATATACTTTCTAATTACATTTGATGAAAAGTAATGCCATGAAAGTATTAATTACCGGGGCAACAGGCCTTGTTGGCAGTGAACTGGTATCTCTGCTCCTTAAAAATGGTATCTGTATCAATTACCTCACTACTTCTGAGAATAAATTACAAAACGAATCTAATTATAAAGGTTTTTTTTGGGATCCTGACAAGGGTATTATAGATGAGGATGCGATTACCGATGTTGATGTTATTGTTCATCTGACAGGAGCCTCAATAGGAAAGCGCTGGACAGAAGCCTACAAGCAGGAAATACTGGAAAGCCGCGTGCTTTCTACAAACCTCCTTTCCAACCTTCTGAAAAACAAGCAGCATAATGTAAAACAATTTGTTTCTGCATCTGCCATAGGTATATATCCTGACAGCCTTACTAATATATATTCCGAAGATTTTACCCAACTTGATAATTCATTCCTTAGCCATGTGGTACAGCAATGGGAAAATGCTGTTGACAGGATAACGCAGTTTGATAACAGTATTAAGGTAGCCAAAGTGCGTACAGGGCTTGTTCTTTCAGGTAAAGGTGGGGCGCTTAAACAAATGGCTAAACCGGTACGTTTAGGGTTAGGTTCGGGCCTGGGCAGTGGTAAGCAAATGCAGTCCTGGATTCACGTACAGGACCTGGTAAATATTTATTTTTATATTATAAATAACGGTCTTGAAGGTGTATATAATGCCGTGGCTCCATTCCCCGTTACTAATAATGATCTTATTAAATGTATTGCCCGGGTGCTTGACAGGCCATTCTTCATGCCAAATGTCCCAAAGTTTGTACTGGATATTGCATTGGGCGAAATGAGCACTCTCCTTTTTTCAAGCCAGAACGTCAGCGCTAAGAAAATAATTGGTGAGGGCTACCAGTTTAAGTACCTCTCCCTTGAAAAAGCCCTTAAAGATGCTTTACAGTAAGCTTATTTAAAAGCGTTGCGTGACTTTACATTTATTTTAATCTCAATATCGTCATCTATATATTTATCGCCCAGGTTAGCCACTGCGCTTTTAGATGAATAATTGATGTTCCAAAGCGTACGGTTTATCTTAAAGGGTTCACTGGTTAGGGTAACAATAGTATCGGTTACAGTTACCGTCGCAGGAAACTTAATGTTCTTTGTTATGTCTTTCAGCGTCAGGTTACCTTCTATCATTTTTTTGCCATTCACATCACTAATGCCTGTTATTTCAAAAGTTCCCGTAGGATATTTATTAGTGTTGAAAAAGTGGTCGGCATCTTCTTCTCCCAAACCTTTAAGGTGGCTCTCAAGCTGCAGCTTTTTCTCTCCTTTTTGGTCGGTTACGGTTATGCTTTTCATGTTAATGGTAAACTTACCGTTTTCCAGGATGCTGTCCTTCACGAACATGTGGCCTGATGCCAGGAATAATGTACCGGTGTGGCGGCCTGTGGGCTTAGAGCCTGCCCATTCTATAACCGATGCTATAGTGTCAACTGTAAATTTTTCAGCCTTGCTCGGAACTTCTTTTGGGGCTTCAGGCTCAGCTACCACGGCTTCGGTGGCATCATTGGCTTTCCTGCAGTACAACAAGGCAGAAGCTATAATTATGACAAGTATAAGCAGTTTATTTTTCATATAAGGAAGAATTACAAATAATCACCTTAATAAAATTATGAATTTTAGCTGTGACAATTTGACATTTTCCAAGTTTTGGCAATACTTTTGCACTTTTCGCCACAAGAAATTATGACAAATTAATGTTTAAGAAAATATTTAAAAATATGAGCCAGGAGAATTCAGAAAACATGGAAAAAGACTTAACGCAGGAAAACACTTCTACTGATAACGAAACTGCTGCAGAAGCTAAAGCTGAAGGGGCAGAAGCCGGCATACCGTCTGCTGAGAATCTTACTGAAGAAGAAAAGCTGAGGGAAGAGCTTGCTAAGGAAAAGGACAAATTCCTGCGCCTGTTTGCCGAATTTGAAAACTATAAGAAACGCACATCTAAAGAAAGGCTGGAGCTCTTTAAAACTGCCAATCAGGAAGTGCTGCAGGCCCTGCTGCCCGTATTGGATGATTTTGACAGGGCTCTGGCACAAATTGCTAAAGCCGATGATGAGGTGTTGCTAAAAGGTGTAGAGCTTATACATAATAAACTGAAGGACACATTAAAATCTAAAGGGCTGGAGGAGGTAGAACTTAAGGCCGGAGACGCTTTTGATGCCGACTTTGCCGAGGCTATTACACAAATACCTGCACCAAGCGATGATCTTAAAGGCAAGATTGTTGATGTGGTAGAAAAAGGGTATAAGCTGGGTGATAAGATAATACGTTTCCCTAAAGTTGTAATAGGGAACTAACATAGAAGCTGCTATAACAGTTTAAAAGGATGTAAGATGAAAAAAGATTTTTACGAAATACTCGGGATCGATAAAAGCGCTACGCCGGAACAGATAAAGAAGGCGTACCGCAAAAAGGCTATTGAATACCACCCTGACAAGAACCCGGGCGATAAAACTGCCGAAGAAAACTTTAAACTGGCAGCAGAAGCTTATGAAGTACTGAGCGACCCTGATAAAAAAGCGCGCTACGACCAGTACGGCCATGCCGCGTTTGACGGTGCCGGGGGCTTTAACGGCGGCAGCATGAACATGGATGATATCTTCAGCCAGTTTGGCGATATCTTTGGCAGTGCGTTTGGAGGTGGTTTCAGCGGAGGATTTGGAGGCTTTGGCGGAGGCGGAGGCCAGCGCAGGATGAAAGGCAGCAACCTCAGGATAAAGGTGAAGATGACCCTGGAAGAAGTAGCCAATGGTGTTGAGAAAAAAGTAAAGGTAAAAAGGAAGGTGCAGGCCCGTGGGGTTTCTTATAAAACCTGTTCTACCTGTAATGGTACCGGGCAGGTAATGAAGGTTACAAACACTATATTGGGCCGGATGCAAACAGCATCTACATGCCATGTGTGCGGCGGTACGGGCCAGATAATTGAGTCAAGGCCAAATAATGCTGATGCACAGGGTATGATAATGGAAGATGAAACAGTATCAATCAAAATACCTGCAGGTGTTGCCGACGGCATGCAGCTTAAAGTGGCGGGCAAGGGTAATGATGCGCCGGGCGGCAACAGCATACCGGGCGATCTTATAGTGGTTATTGAAGAAATAGAGCACGAAACACTGAAACGTGAAGGCGAGAACCTGCACATGGACCTTTATATAAGCTTTGCAGAGGCCGCTTTAGGTGTTTCCAAAGACATTGAAGCGGTTAACGGTAAGGTAAGGATCAAGCTGGAAGAAGGGATACAGAGCGGCAAGATTTTAAGGCTGAAAGGTAAAGGTGTGCCAAGCCTTAACAGCTATGGCAGCGGCGATTTGTTGGTACACGTTAATGTGTGGACACCTAAAACTTTAACCAAGGAGCAACGTCAGTTTTTTGAGAAATCACTTACAGACGATAACTTTATTCCACACCCTGAAAAGAGCGATAAATCTTTTTTTGAAAAAGTTAAGGATATGTTTTCATAATTTAAGAAAATATTATATATTTGAAATTCACTAGGCAACCTAGTGAATTTTTCTTTTTCATAGCAATTTTTCCCATCCTTTTCCTCCAGGTTAAGGATGGGTTTTTTTATATTTGGGCATTAGCTAACCAACTTAACTATGCATAACAGTAACTGCCTTAACTGCGACAGCCCCGTAATAGGAAAATATTGCGCAGATTGCGGACAGAAGACCGCAACACATAGGATTACCCCCAAACATTTTATAATGCACGACCTTGTGCATGGTGTATTGCACATAGACAGAGGCATACCCTTTACATTAAAAGAGGTTTTTACCCGGCCCGGTTATGCGGCACAGGATTACATTAAAGGTAAGAGGGTAAAGTATTACAATGTTTTTTATCTCATACTATTAACTATTGGATTTTTATTAATTGCAAACGGGCATACCGACCTCGCTATCGATAAAATTCAGCAATCGCAAAAGCTGCCACTCGTGGTAGCCACTTTTATAGCATTGGTATTTAATTACTTCAAATATTTTTTACTGCTGCTTCTCCCGCTTTTCTCGTTAAGTGGACTGATTGTGTTCAACAGGCTTACATATAATTTTTTTGAGCATTTTATTATTGCCGGTTACGCTTTGCTGGGTATATTTATTATATCGCTTGCAGGTACGCTTTCAGGTAAGCTGTGGGAGCCTGCAGAAGCAATTTTAAGCCTGCTTATGTTTATTTACATGGCGTGGGTATACTACCAGGTTACAAGTCAAAAATATTCTGTGGGAGGCTTTATCTGGAGGATGGCTTGTTTTATACTATTGGTTATACTTTTTTATATTGTAGTGTTGAGTTTTATGGCTGCCCTTATAGTTAGTTTATAAAATGGAGAATAACTGCCTTAACTGCGAAACACCCCTTACCGACAGGTTTTGTGCCCGCTGTGGCCAGAAAGCCGATACGCACCGTATTACGGCAAAACACTTTATGCTTCACGACCTTATGCACGGGGTGTGGCATATAGATAAAGGCATCCTTTTTACCTTAAAAGAAGTCTTTACAAGGCCGGGGTATGCTGCACTGGATTATATTAAAGGGAAGCGTGTAAAGTATTACAACATTTTTTACCTTATGCTGATAGTAGTGGGTTTAATTTTAATAGCAGATCATTATCAGGGTGAAAAAATGTGGGAAACAGGAAGAGTGGGTAAAAGTAAAGCAGCCAACCTTATGGCCCAATATGCAAAATTATTTTTCATGGTCATTATTCCTATATTTTGTATAAATGCCCAGCTTTTGTTCAGGAAACTGAAGATTAACTTTTTTGAACATCATATTATTGCAGGCTTTTGCTTGCTTGGCATGTATATATGTCTTTTAATTGGTTTTCTTTTAGGAGGAAATGAAGATGCAGCTTCAGGATTTACCATAAAGGTTGCTATAACTTGGCTTATAGGTATAATATTTATTGCTTTCCCTATAGTTACATATTATCAGGCGACTAAAAGAAAATACAGCTTCATGGGCTTCACCTGGAGGATTATTTTGTTTTATTTTTTAGTAATATTTGAAATTCGTGGCTTAATTAAATCTTTAAATTATCTGTTGAATCATATATAGTAGATTTTCGTGTCTATATTATTACATTTACATTCACAATAAAAATACATGGCACAACCAATACTCGAAGTTAAAAACGTTGTTAAGCAGTACGGCGACTATACGGCACTTAATAATGTTTCGCTACAGGTTCCTAAAGGCAGCATTTACGGTCTGCTTGGTCCTAACGGGGCGGGGAAGACCTCGCTTATCCGCATTATTAATCAAATAACCATGCCTGACCAGGGAGAGGTTATTCTTGATGGAGAAAAGCTCAACCCCAACCATATCTCCCATATAGGCTATATGCCCGAAGAACGCGGCCTTTATAAAACCATGAAAGTGGGGGAGCAGGCATTGTACCTGGCCCAGCTGAAAGGGCTGAGTAAAGACGAAGCCAAAAAGCAGCTGCAATATTGGTTTGAGCGCCTGGAGATACAGGGCTGGTGGAACAAAAAGATACAGGAGCTCTCTAAAGGTATGGCCCAAAAAATACAGTTTGTGGTAACGGTGCTGCACCAGCCCAAACTGCTTATACTTGATGAGCCCTTTAGCGGTTTCGACCCCGTTAATGCCAACATTATCAAAGATGAGATACTGGCGCTGCGCGATAAGGGTACTACTGTAATTTTTTCAACGCACCGTATGGAGAGCGTCGAGGATATGTGCGACCACATTGCGCTGATTCACCAGTCGAACAAACTGATTGAAGGCCCGCTGCATGAGGTGAAGAAACAATACCGTAGCAACACTTTTGAAGTAGGTATTGCGCCTGCCAATGTAGAACAGTTCTTTGCCGGAATAGCAAACAGATATACAACAAAGCAAGCTACCTTTAAAACGCTTGATGATGAGCTGAAGCTTGAAATAGCACTTCCCGAAGGTTCTACATCGCGTGAGCTGCTGCAAACACTGCTGCAGTATGGCGACGTTACCTACTTTGTAGAAAAAATACCGAGTGTTAATGATATTTTCATCCAAACCGTAAGCAAGAAATAATGAGCCTGTCACTAATCATAAAGAGAGAATTTAACGCTAAGGTGCGCAACAAGTCATTTATAATAATGACATTCCTTAGCCCGCTGCTTTTTGTTGCCATGGGAATGATTATAGGATACCTGGCGAGCCTGAACAATGCAGAACAGGAAAAAATTGCTATTTACGACAAGGGGAGTTACCTGAAAAACGACCTTAAGAGCGATAAGCACCGCAAGTTTGTGGACCTTTCGGCTATGCCGCTTGACGTAGCTAAAAAAACAGCGTCAGAAGAATATGAAGGGCTGGTTTATGTACCACAAGTGGATAGCCTTTCACACCTTACCACAAAAGTGGAATATATATCTAATGAGTCGCCCAACCTGGACATAGTAGAGGATATTGAAAGCGTTATAGATGATAAGGTCACTAAAAATAACCTAAAAACATTGGGTTTTGACTATGATAAAATTGAGAAGGCTAAAACCAGTTCAAAATTACACCTTAGCAAGTTTTCGGGTGAAGAAACTGTAAAAGAAGCTACTTACATTAAAATGGCTATTGGTGGTTTGGCAGGCTACTTTATCATGATGTTTGTTATCATTTACGGCAATATGGTAATGCGAAGCGTAATCGAAGAAAAAACAAATCGCATCATCGAGATCATTATATCATCAGTTAAGCCATTCAGGCTCATGATGGGGAAGATCATCGGTACATCGCTTGCGGGTTTGCTCCAGTTCATAATCTGGGCTATACTCGGTACAGTGCTTATTTTTATATTAAGTTCACTGCTTAATGTGGAAATGGGTGGTGCAGCCGGTGCAGTACAGGTAGCCCCGGCCGCCGCTAATGATAATGAGGCTGCCGTGTTTCTTATCGAATTGCTAAAACTTCCACTATTAACAATAGTGATTTCCTTCATTATCTTTTTCATTGGCGGGTTCTTCCTTTACAGCTCTTTATATGCGGCTATTGGCGCAGCGGTTGACAGCGAAACTGATTCACAGCAGTTCCTGCTGCCTATTATCCTGCCGCTCATGCTCGGCGTGTATGTAGGTTTCTTTACCGTAATTGATGACCCTCACGGCACAGTAGCAACCATATTCTCCATGATTCCGCTTACCTCGCCTATAGTAATGCTAATGCGTATCCCTTTTGGTGTACCGCTATGGCAGATAATTGTATCGGTGCTGTTATTATTCGGTACATTCCTTTTAGTGGTATGGTTCGCGTCAAAAATATATAGGGTGGGTATTCTTATGTATGGCAAGAAGCCTACATACAAGGAAATCTTTAAATGGCTGAAGTACTAGTCAACAAAAGTTAAAAGAAGTTTAGTTTGTTTGTAATAATTACTATTATTAGA
>JAEWKB010000030.1 GCA_023386255.1 Bacteroidota bacterium | reverse complement strand
CGGTTCTGCAGCTCATACTTTACTTTCTCTGACTTTTTCAGTTTTACCGATAGCACAGCTACAGCTATAAGGGCAATGGCGGCTACAGCCATTATAATAATATCTAAGGCAGCCATTACTACTTTTTTACAGGTTTGCCTGCTTCTGTCCAGGCATCCATGCCTCCGTCAAGCTCTACAATTTTTTTAAAACCTTTAGCCTGCATTATCTCTACCGCTTCGGCACTGCGCCCGCCAACTTTACAATAAACATATACCGGCTTGTTCTTGTCCAGCTTATCAAGCCGCTGTTCAAAATCCTTGTCATATAAGTGCATGTTAACGGCATTGGCAATATGCCCTGCTTTAAATTCTTTAGGTGTGCGTACATCAATAACCTGTCCTTTTTCGGCGCTTATTTTTTGTTCAAACTTTGCAGGAGGAACAAGTTCAGCCTTCTTTTGCTGGGCATTGCACGAAGTTATAGCTACAAATAAAGTAATGATATAAAGTAAATTTTTCATGGGTAGTAATTTTAACGGTAAAGGTAACAAAAACAGGTATCAGTATTGCATCTTCATCTCGTAAAGCTCGAAATCCTGATTGAGTCCCAATGCCTTAAAAAAAACAATGCTATCGGTATCGGACAAGTCGTAGTTTACAATATTAATATCCCCATGTTTTCCCGCTTCGCCAAATAAGGCCCTGCCAACCCCCCTACGGCGCAATTCCGGCTTCACAGCAAACTGCTTCAGCCGCCCGCTTAGGGTATCAAATGCTGCATAGCCGGCAAATTCACCATCAAGGTAACCCGCAAAAAGCCTGTTCCTGTCCATACTGCGCAGCAGGCAGCGGGTATTGTTTTGCCATGTAGGCTCTACGGTGCGAAAAGTTTCGGCCTCTGCCCAGTCAATCGCATCAACTTCCGTAACAGTCACTCCCGGTATGTTAACCGCTGGGGCACGCCCCATAAATGAGGCAACCATCCTTACATCTTTAAAACCCATACGTTCATAGATGCGCTTAGCTGTCAGGTTATCATGCAATACCTCCAGCTGGTGGTGCCTATACCCCCGCTCTGCCAGCAAAGGGACTATGTATTTGTACATCTTTTCGGTAAGCCCCTGCCCACGGTATTGCGGAATGACACCTGTACCGGCGTTGAAAATCTGTTTCTGCCCATCAATTTCATCCATGCCGTGCAGGATGAAGCCTACCAGCCTGCCATTATCAAAAGCGCCAACAGATCCTTCAGGCTTTATGGCTTCAGCTTCAAACTTCTTACGAAAGGATTCTTCTGTTACTGTAAACTTTATCTTGTAGTCAGAAAAAGCTTCGTTGAACGTACTTGCAATTACAGCAACAGATACTCCGTCAAGTGTCTTTATTTCCATTATTTCTTTAATGTGAAAACATCGGCAATCTGTGCCAGTTCTTTATCGGTCAGTTTAGATGTGTTCTTAAGTATCCTTGTAAATTCTGCTACTTCTTCTTTAGATGCCGGACAGCCAAGATTTTGGTTGTTTGCGTCAAATGAATCTTCAAGCAGGTTCCCTTTGGCATCAAGTATTACAAAAAAAGGGATACCCGCATTCCCTGCCTTATACTTGTTCAGCACTTCCTCTGCCCCGGGGTTTTCAAGCTCTTTTTTCTTTGGCGGCTCCTGCACATCAAGATAGGCCAGCACATAGTTTTTTTCAAAGAGCGGCTTCATTTGAGGCAGGGCCATATTGTTTTCCATCTTTTTGCACCAGGTGCACCATGATGCATGAAAGATCAGGAACACTTTCTTGTTTTCTTTTTTTGCCTGCGTATAGGCCTTTTCAAGTACGGCTGAAGCAGCAGGCGGTTGTTGTGCTATTGCTGATAATGTTACCGTTAAAAAGAGAAAGCAAATTATTGTTGCCTTTAATTTCATAATTGTGGTGTTATGGTTGATCCCTGCAAGTTATAAAATTTTAGTACTAAACTGTAAATTGAAAAACGATAACATTTTTTTAACCAGAGAAAAGAATTTTTAATACTGTTTCTGTTTGATGTCTCCGTAAAAATATATATTTTGCACCAGAATAAAATCAGAATTACGAATAGTATTAAAGTGAGATTACCAGTATGAAGATGCACAGGGATATACTCATTATTGAAGATGATGAGGATGACAGGGAGATTTTAAAAGAAATATTCAGGGATTTAGGCTACAAGAACAACCTGGTATTTTTTTCGGACAGTACACAGGTTGTAGAATATTTAAGGCGGCCTGAAATACAGCCATTTATAATTATTTCAGATATCAATATGCCCAAGCTTGGCGGATTTGAATTAAGGAATATTATCCTTAATGAGGAAATACTGATGGATAAGGATATTCCGTACATCTTTATATCTAACGCCCAGGACGAAAAGTCTGTTAAGGAAGCCAATAAACTTTCTATACAGGGTTTTATACAAAAAGGCGACGATTACATAAAATACAAAGAGAAAATTAAAAACCTTATTGATTACTGGAAAGAAAACATAAACTCCTTTAAATCTAAAAAAACAAATACATAAAAAAAAGCCCTCTGTTGAGGGCTTTACTTTTTATTAAGGCATTACAACAGGCCCCCGCCATTGCGAAATGCCTCCTGTAAGATTGTAAGCATTAGTAAATCCAAGCTGGCCCATAATATTGCACGCCTGGCCGCTCCTGGCGCCTGCCGCGCAATACACATAGTAGTTTTTTGATTTGTCGAGCACATCAACAGCATCAATAAAACCCTGCCCTTTATAAATATCAATATTTACTGCCCCGGGTATAATGCCACGGTTAAACTCGTCTTCGGTGCGTACATCAAGTATTACAGCATTATCATCCTGCTGCGCCCTGTCCCACCATTCTTCCTGAGATATATTCATGATTATGTTTTTAACAAAGGTATTATGCTTTTATAGAACAGCCAATAGCCTTGGTCTCTTTCACGGCTACTTCTTTATTTTTAAGTAAGGCGTCAACGGCAGATTCAACATAACGCTGTTTTACCGCAGTTTCATCTTCATAATTGTCATCTATGGCGCCAATATATTTAACCACATTGCCTTTTGCAGTTTTTTGAAGTACATAAACATGCGGGGTTTTTGTAGCTCCATACTGCGGGTATATCTTCTGGCCTTCATCCAGCAGGTACGGGAATGTAAACTTCTTTTCCCTGGCTCTTTCCTGCATTTTCGGGAAACTGTCGTCCTTCTGCTTTTCAGGGTTGTTCGGGTTAATAGCCACAACAGGGTAACCCAGTTTCTTGTATTTTTTATCCAGCGCTATGATACGGTCTTCATAAGCCTGCGCATACGGGCAGTGGTTGCAGGTAAATATCACAATATAGCCTTTGGCGTCTTTCATTGAGGCTAAAGATACTTTCTTGCCATCTACGTTCTTAAGGCTAAAATCTGTAGCCACATCACCCGGTTTATAGCCTGCGGCTGTGTTGGCAACAGTAAAGGCTGCCATAACCCCTGCGGCTATAAATAATCCTAAAAATTTGATTGCTTTTTTCATGATGATCTATTGTTTAAAATTGTTCACTTCTTTCTCTAATTCAGCGTAAGTAAAAGATTTTTCATAGAACTTCCTTTTGTCTTTCCTGTAAATAACTGTTGCGGGAATAGCTCCGCTCCACGATTTGTCTACCTTGCCTATCCAGCTGTTGGCATCAGGGTCGCGCAGCAGTACCACATCACTTTGCAGGTTCTTTTCCTTAATGAAAGGTATGAGTTTGCTCTCAACCATTTTATGCATATCCAGGCTTACCAGCAGCACTTTCACCTTTTCATCTTTATATTCAGCATTAAGCCTTTCGAAATGCGGCAGTTCCTGAATACAGGGTACGCACCAGGTGGCCCAAAAGTTAACTACATAAGTGGTATCGTTCTTCCTGTTCAAAAAATATTCCAGCTTATCAAAATCATAAGCATTAACCTTTATAGCCCCTGCCTCATAAACATGCATTGGTTTTGGGGCCTTTTCTTCAGGAGCTTTATCTGCGCACGATACTAGAATGAACAGCATTAGCAATACCGCAAGCCAAATCTTTTTCAATTTCATTTTAATTCCTCTTTAGGGCTCTAAAATTAATTAAAAAAAAATAGGGGTAACTCATTAACAAATTTTTAACAAATATATTTGTAGATACAAACAATTAAAATCATACATTTGTATCTACAAATTTTACAAGTGATATTATGAAGATTGAAGAAGTTGTAAAATCTACTACTGAATACCCGATTGAAAAGAAGACGGTGCTAAACATTATGTACACACAAAATGTGCTGGCCGAAACTTTTAATGAGGTACTAAAGCCTTATGACCTGTCTCCGGAACAGTTTAATGTGCTCAGGATATTGCGCGGACAAAAGGGTAAACCTATCAACATGGGCGATATACAGGAACGAATGATTGCAAAAACCAGCAACACCACCCGTTTGGTAGATAAGCTCCTGCTGAAGGATTTGGTAACACGTGAAATTTGCAGCTCCAACCGCCGGAAACTGGAAATCTTAATATCGAAGAAAGGCCTTGAGGTACTGGAAAAACTCGATCCAAGTATTGTGGAGCACGAAGG
>JAEWKB010000023.1 GCA_023386255.1 Bacteroidota bacterium | reverse complement strand
TCCCAGCCGTTCTTTTGTGTGGCGCCAGGAATTGGATCGAAGCCATGCCCGAAATCTATACCTAATAAACCGAAGGCAGGCATGAACACGCGTAAACCAAAACCGGCAGACCTTTTGAGTGCAAACGGGTTATAGTTCCTGAACGAATCATACGATGCACCGGCCTCAATAAAAGTAAGAGCATATATTGATGCTGCCTGCTTTAACGTGATCGGGTAACGCAGCTCCAGCGAGAACTTATTATAAATTGTAGCTCCGTTCTGGTCTCCGTTTTCATCAATTGGTGCCAACGACTGGTTAGGATATCCTCTTAGCTGTATAACCTCCCTACCGTCCAGTGCATAGTTGGCAAGGCCGTCTCCCCCAAGGAAAAACCTTTCGAAAGGTACAACTCCACGTTCTGAATTATAGGCGCCAAGGAACCCAAACTCACCCAAAGAACGCAATACTAATTTATCATAAAGTTTGGTGTACCAGTCAGCCTTAAACTTTATTTTATAATATTCAAGCCAATTGAACCTCTTTTGGTCATACTTAGCCCTGTCAACAGCGGCAAGCTCATAATTTTGCCCTACACTGTTGCCGTCATCATCTATATAATCACCCGGTGCAACACCGTTAACATTCTGCGTTGTTTCATTACGCAGTTTGTATTCCTTCTCGTTCTTCAGGTCGCCATAATCAATTCCGTTAACCAGCGAGTATGGGAACGTAAGCCTTGCGCTTACACTAAACTCTGAACCTGATGTAGGATATATCGGGTTTACCGCTTTGTTATTCCTTGTAAGGCCAATTGTATAAGCAAGGTTTCTTGCGCTTCCATCTCCAAAGGTAAACAATCCTGTGTTATAATTGTTTAAGTCGTAATACTGAAAACTTAAAGCGTGCGAAATTGTAAGGTAAATATCAGGGTCACTTAACCTTTTTGCCAACCCTACAGACATTGACGTTATATTAAAGCTCCTTGACCTGTCAATATCCCTGCTGCTAAAGTTATACAGGTACTGCTTACTGTGTGAGAAAGAGGTTGAAAACTGTACCGGTTTTTTACCGCCGAACCATGGCTCTGAGAATGAAAGGCTGTAAGTTTGGAAATAGGTACTACCCTGTGCCCTTAGCGAAATACGCTGGCCATCGCCCATAGGCAGGGGTTTGTAAGCTTCTTTATTGAATATGTTCCGTGCGGAGAAATTATTAAAGGATAACCCTAAAGTTCCTATAAATCCGCCTCCGCCGTAACCACCCTGCAGTTCTATCTGGCTGGAGCCTTTTTCTACTAAATTCCACTCAATATCAACATTACCTGTTGAAGGGTCAGGGTTTTTAACATCAGGGCGGATAGCTTCCGGATCAAAGAAACCAAGAGCACCAATTTCACGTACGGTGTTTATAACTTCTTCCTTGTTCCATTTCATGCCGGGCCTTGTCCTTAGTTCACGATAAATTACACGGTCATTGGTCTTGTCGTTACCCACAACAGTAACATTGTTAAAGTAAGCTATAGGGCCTTCAACAATCCGTATCTCAAAATCAATAGTATCATTTTCGGTATTAACCTCAACAGCATTAATGCTCGAGAAAAGGTAGCCGTTGTTCTGGTAAAGGTTAGTAAGGTCTTCACCGTCAGGTTTTGTAGGGTCGGCAATACGTTTCTGAAGCATTACGCCATTATAAACATCGCCTTTTTTTACACCCAGTATCCTGTTTAGCTGCTGGTTGTTATATACAGTGTTCCCTAAGAACTTTACATCGCCGAAGTAATACTTGCGGCCTTCTTCAACATTAATCGCAATAGAAACTGTGTTATTTTTTGGGTTATAAATCACTGTATCAGAAACTATACGTGCATCACGGTAGCCGTTCTCTTTGTATTTGTCAACTACGCTTGTAAGGTCTTCCTTGTATTTATCGGCAATGTATTTTGATGATTTAAAGATACGCATAGGGTTAAGGAAGCCTTTAACCTTAGTATTTTTCATCGACCTTCTCAGTTTGCCGTCAGTAAGCTGGGAATTGCCGTTAAACTCGATTTTTTTAACTTTTACTTTGCGGCCGCGGTCAATGTTTACAACCATTTTAACAGTGTTGGCACTGTCAGGTATTACATTAACGGCAACTTTGGTGTTATAATACCCATCTTTTTTATATTTGTTCTCGATGTAGTTTTTTGTAGTGGTAATAAGGTTTTCGTTAACCGTTTTACCCTTTGTAAGCTGAGTGTCTTTAAGCAGGCCTTCACGCTTGCCCTTTTTAACGCCCTGTATCTTTACATCGCTTAGCTTCGGGAGTTCGTTTAGCTCAAGCTCCAGGTAAATGTTATTTCCTTCAACACGTGTTGCATATACATTTATATCGCTAAAAAGCCCCAGCTTAGATAGCTTCTTGATAGCATTACTTATCTCCTCTCCCGGAACGTTGATGGTTTGGCCTTTTTCAAGGCCTGTAAAGGTTATTACGGTTTGCTCATTGTAGGTAATTTTACCTGTAACAGTAATGTCAGCAAGAACATATTCCCCGGGCTCAATACGGCTTACGTTTTCCTGTGCTGCAGCGCCAAATGTTATAAATAGTAAAAGGCCTGCTATAAGTTTAATGTTCTTTAAAAACATTGATTTATTTAATTTGTTCACTGGTTTTTCCAAATCTACGTTCTCTATTTTGATAACTGATAATTGCTTCATGTAAATGTTTTTCCCTGAAATCTGGCCACAACTCTTCGGTAAAATAAAATTCTGCATAGGCTATCTGCCACAGTAGGAAGTTACTTATCCTTTGCTCGCCGCTGGTCCTTATAACCAGGTCAACATCGGGCATGTTATGGGTATATAAATGTTGTGATATAACATCGTCATTAATATCGTTGGCCAACAGCTCGCCATCTTTAACTTTAGTACTGATTGCCTGCACCGCCTGCACAATTTCCTCTCTCGAGCCATAGCTAAGGGCAAGGGTAAGGGTCATCCTTGTATTGCCTTTAGTCTGCTCAATAACGTCCAGCAGCTGTTTTTGGGCATTTTCAGGCAACATGTTCATATTGCCTATCATGTTCAGCCTGATGTTGTTCTTCTGCAGCGTTGGCAATTCATTTTTCAATGAATTGATAAGCAACTTCATCAGGGTATCTACCTCCAGCTTTGGCCTGTTCCAGTTCTCGGTAGAAAAAGCATAAAGTGTAAGGTATTGTATTCCCAGCTTTGCACAGGCCTCAACAGTATGGCGTACTGCCTTGGTACCGTTTTCATGGCCAAAAACCCTCAGCATGCCCTGTTTTTTTGCCCAACGGCCATTCCCATCCATAATTATTGCAAGATGGCGTGGAAGGGTAGCGGTATTTATTGTAGTAGTTATATCCATTGATTATTCTGAACAATAGCAGGGTGTGTCGCCAAATGTATAAGTAAGGGTTATTCCTGTAAAAACATACCAGTCATTACTCTCCAGGTTTCCAAACCCAAGGCTGGCATTATCAGGATTGCTGCCGTCCAGGTTATCAGTAAAGGCATATCTTGCCCCTGCCTCAACGGCCAAAACCAAACTTGGTATTATATGCGATTTTATACCCACTGTCATTGGTATGGCTACTGATGCGCCTGAATCTTGTTTGTAGGCTCCGCCATTTTGGAAGTAATGCTCATCATGCCAAACATAGCTCAATCCGGTATATACATAGGGGGTAATTTTAAAATCGGGCTCGTGCAGGTTAAAATCGAAAAAACTGAATTCAATACCGGCAGACAGTTCCTTTAAAGTATTTTCAAACCTGTAGCCCCTTTGCTGCCTGCCGCTCACATCTGACTCTGCATCGTTCGAAGCTATCTTGGCATAGGTAAATGACGCTCTGTAAGAATGCCTGGGGCTGCGGTTCCACTTATAAAGTATTCCTAATGCAGCTTTTTCCGGTGCTATGTAAGTGGTAGGCCCTACATCACCAATATAATTAGCCCCACCTGCAAAAATCCCCAACTCGTTAATCTGGGCTTTTACGGTGACAGGTAATAAAATCAGCAATGCAATTAAAACAGTTCTCGCCATTCTATGAAAATAGGGTGCAAATATAACAATATAGATTTCTAAAAGTCCTTAGTTTAGACATTTTACACCTACAAAATGCAAATTTGCAAATATATTGTTTTGAAAACGGAAGAAGAAGCGGTGTAGTATGTGTATCGGTAAGAAAAGTTAATTAATTTCTCTTGTCTTCGCCCCACAGCAATTTTTTGCGGAGCGTTTTCAGGAATTTCTCCTCAGGAAACTCCACCAAATTAATTTTGAACCCTGTTTTCTTTATTCTCAATACCGTTTCTACGTCTACAGTTATTATCCTTGAATCTAACGAAATAAGATGCTGCTGCTCCCGGCTTAGCACTTTAAGCTCAATGTCAGTATCATCTGGTATTACCAGCGGCCTTGCGTTAAGGTTATGCGGGGCAATTGGCGTTATTACCAGGCTGTTTACCTCAGGCATAAGTACGGGGCCCCCGCAGCTCTGTGAATATCCGGTAGAGCCTGTGGGTGTCGAAATAATCAAACCATCTGCCCAGTAAGAGTTCAGGTAATCGCCGTTTAGCTTTGTTTCAATAGTAATCATTGATGTAGTATCCTTACGGCTCACGGTAATTTCGTTCAGGGCATAGTCAAGCTCGTCAAGCTCAGGGTCTATCCCGTCATAGTCCAGCGACAGCAATGCGCGTGGCGATATCTTAAACTTATTCTCGAATATCAGCGGCAGGAGGTTTTCAATATTCTCCTGCTGTACTGTTGCCAGGAACCCAAGCCTGCCGGCATTTATTCCCAGTATTGGTATGTTTTTATCCCTTACGTAAGTTGCCGCCCTCAGCATGGTGCCGTCTCCGCCTATGCTTATAAACATGTCGTAGCCACTGTCAAGGTCTTCATGGCCTGAAAAAACATTAAAAGGCTTTTTTAAAAGCCCCTTTTCGTTCAGTACATTATAAAAATGCGCTTCAAAAGCTATTTCCGGATTATAGTTATTGAATACAGCCAGTACCTTATCTATTATTTCTTCGGTATTGTCTTTATAATATTGTCCGTAAACAGCAATCTTCATAATGTTGTTATTAGATGTTTAAATATCGGTCCAGGTAATCGCTCCTGTCTTTCAGGGTGTTAAGGTAAGCATCTTCCTGATGTTCAGAAATTATTTCATAATTGTACCTCCTGAAGGTCTGGATGATCTCGCTCAGCCCGCCAAGGCTTATTTTAAGTGTTATCTGTACCTTTTCAAGGTTAGCTTCTGATATAAATGCACCCAGGAGCCTGCCGTTGTTGCTCTCTACAATCTGTGCAACTTCGCTCATGGTATAATCGGCAATACCTTTTTCTACAATAAGTATCCCGCCGTCTTCCTTAAGGAAAGGGGTGTTGTGGAAAAAAGTTATGATATCGCCAATTTCATAATAACCCAGGTACGTATTGTCTTTATCAAGTACAGGTACAATATTGGTTTCATTTTTGGCAAATACCTCAAGCACGTCAAGCCATATCATGGTATCACGCACAAAAAAGCGGTCCAGGTTGTAGCGTATATCGGCAACTTGTTTTTCAATGTCAGCCAGTTCTATGTCTTCGGCACTTGCGCTCCCTATATATACATTGTCTTCCAGTACAGGAAAGTGCGAAAAAGGGTATTCAGCAAAAAGATCTTGTGCGTCGGCAACAGAATCGGTTGTCCGTAAAGGTTTTATGTTGTTATTGATGAAATCAATAATATCAGTCATGGGTAAAGATTAAATGTTATGCAAAATAATCAAAATTAAGAATATCTGCCTTGGTTTAACTTCGTATTTTTGTGAAGAAATGACACTTTAACAAAGATATGGTAAAACTAAGCGTAAACATAAATAAAATAGCCACACTGCGTAATTCAAGGGGAGGGAACGTACCCGACCTGCTGAAAGTTGCTGCCGATGTGCAGAAATTTGGGGCGCAGGGCGTTACTGTCCACCCAAGGCCTGACGAAAGGCACATACGTTACCAGGATGCACGCGACCTGGTGCCTGTTGTATATACGGAATACAATATTGAAGGTAACCCCGTACCAAAGTTTATAGATTTAGTGCTGGAAACAAAACCTACTCAGGTAACGCTGGTGCCCGATGCTGATGATGCCATAACATCAAACGCCGGCTGGGATACTGTAAAGCATAAAAGCTTTTTGCAGGAGGTTATTGCTGAGTTTAAGCGCAACGGTATACGCACTTCTATTTTTGTTGACCCGGTGCTTAGCATGATTGAAGGTGCTAAGGAAACCGGTGCCGACAGGATAGAACTATATACTGAAGCTTTTGCACATGAATACGGATTGGGCAATAAAGACGGGATTAAACCATATGTAGAATCAGCTAAACTTGCCAATGAGCTGGGACTGGGCATTAATGCAGGGCACGACCTGAGCCTTGACAATATTAAATTCTTTAAAGAGAACATCCCCGGGCTGCTGGAGGTATCTATAGGGCATGCGCTTATAAGTGAATCGCTGTACCTGGGACTGGAGAATGTAATAAATATGTACCTTCAAAGATTAAAATAAAATGACGCTGCACTCAAGAATAGAAGGCGAGGGGAAGCCTTTGCTTATAATACATGGTTTTTTAGGGACATCTGATAATTGGAAGACGCTGGGCGGCCAGTATGTGCAAAACGGCTTTCAGGTGCATGCCCTTGATTTAAGGAATCACGGCAAAAGCTTTCATTCAGACGATTTCAATTATGATGTAATGGTGCAGGACGTGATTGATTATTGCAATGAGCACCAAATACAGCAGGCCGATGTGATAGGGCACTCCATGGGCGGCAAAGTGGCCATGTTCCTGGCGGTGCAGCATCCCAAAAGGGTTGATAAATTGATTATAGCCGACATAGGGCCAAAATACTATGCGCCGCACCACCAGGATATACTGGCGGGGCTTAATGCTGTTGATTTTTCTGTAAAGCCTTCCCGTAATGAGGTGGAGGATATACTGGCTAAATACATTGATGACTTTGGTACACGCCAGTTCCTTATGAAGAACCTGTACTGGAAAGAGCCGGGGCAGCTGGCTTTCAGGTTTAATCTTCCTGTGTTTAATGATAAGATCGACAATATCGGCCAGGCGTTGGCTGAGGATTCAGCATTCTATAAGCCCGTGCTATTCCTGAGAGGCGACAGGTCGCGCTACATTAAAGATGAAGATATACCCGGTATAAAAGCACACTTCCCGCAGGCAGTGGTCAGGGATATAAAAAATTCAGGGCACTGGCTGCATGCGGAAAATCCTCAGGATTTTATGGCTGAGACACTGGCATTTTTGAAAAGGTAATTATTTTTTGCCGCCTTTTGGCAGCACCGCAGATACTGCTTTTGGCAGGAGGGTTTGCTTCAGGCCTTCCTGCAGGCACCGCCACAAAAAGTTAAATACCGATTTATCCTTAAGCCTGGCTACCTGTATGTCAGCCTGCTTCAGTTTGTCGTTACTGTCGTTCTTTACCAATAGGTTGCCAACAGCTGTCATAAATTTATTTTTCTTTTTCCCGTCTTTCCTGTATATGGTAACCTTCATGTTGTCATAATCTATGGCAAAGTTGCCTGTGGCAAAGTTGTTGTTGCCGTTTATTGTAAATTTTACTTCTTTAATATCACTGTCTGATGCGATGTTCATAAGCGGCAGCGACAGTTTGTTTAAGTTGCGGCTCTGCAGGTTCTGCAAATGCCCTTTTATGGTGAATGAATCACTGGCATCAGGCACATTAAACGTCCACGTAACCTGTAGCGGTGATACGTTCATGAACAGGCACTGCACGTTTGATACTGTTGTGGGGATCTTCTTTTTATTAACCGCGCTGTAAACATTGGTAATGTTAGCGTAGAATTTTGAAAAGGAAACTATGGCGGGAGGTTTTGAAAAATCAACCTGCTCCTCATACTGAATGTAAGAGTTGCGCATTATCAGCCTGTCTATCTTCAGGTCAAAGTCCAGGTCACGGAGTGCTTCGCTATATAACTTTTTCCTCGACGGGTCATCGGCAACTTCTTTGTTGCGGTATATATTTGCGGCAAGGTTATCCAGCTCAAGCCGTGGTGCGTGCACAAACAGGGTGTCCCTATAATAGCCCCATTCTACCTTGGGCAGGTTTAGCTTTTTTACTTCTACAGTAAAAAGATCTTTTTCTTTTTTAAGGCTTCGGGTGTATTGTGCACGGTTGTACTTGGGGATAAGCTTCAGGTTGTTTACGGTAATTGTGCTTTCGGTACTATGCACATTTTGCGCTACTATATTATAAACATTATCAATTTTATAGAACAGGCTGTCGCATTTAAATTTATAGTCGGTGTAGCGTACCGGTATATTGCTTTCTACAATAGCGCTGTCCAGCTTTATGTTGTTTATCTCAAGATTTATATTAGCCGACTTTATCAGTGGGTTAAGCTTATTGTCAAACATCCGGAACTTGCCGTTCCTAACTTCAAGGCTGCCGGTATTTACTATATTCCTGAAAGGTTTGGAAACGTCATCTTCAACATTGTATTTTTTATCTTTTTCGTAAAGTATAATATCTGGTGAGTCAATTACAATGCGTTTCACCTTTATTCTTTCCTCCCTCAATAATGCCCATAGGTTAAAATGCTGCACGTTTATGGTTTTAATTTCACCAAAAGCCCCCTGTTTCAGGGCAGCAAGTGTGCTGTCTTTTGGCGCCAGGTACACATCGTGCATGGTAAAGCTGCCGTTAATTATGCTCAGGTCAAGGTCTTTGTAGCTTACGTTATAAGGAAAATCTTTTTCCTTATGAATGATGGAAGGAAGGTTTTTGGTTATCCACCAGCTAACCCCATAGTTAAGCAGGACTAACAGCAGCAGGATACCTAAAAGCCACATTGCAATTTTCTTTAGCAGGCGCATAGCAGAATTTTAATGTTAAATGTAGGGCATATTGTACACTATGTAATTACTTTTAAGTTTTAATTAATTAATGTTGACTTGTTTAGACACATCTAATCGAAACATGTCTTATTTATCAAATGTTTACTTTGAAAATTATTTTATTATGAATGCATAATATTTTTGCTGATTTAATTGTATAATTCATATTTTATTATAATTTTGAAGTAGAGATAGATTAGAAAACTAACACCTTTTATCAACTATGAGAAAATTATTATCTTTAACAATGATGGCTTTAACGGCTGGCTCTGCTCTGGCAGGTGGTTACCGTGTTAGTCTTCAGGGACAGAAACAGTTAGCTATGGGCCATACCGGCGTGGCTGTGGTGAACAGTGCCGAAGTATTGTTCTTTAACCCGGCGGGGATGGCGTTCCTGGAAGACCGCTTTAATGTGTCGGTGGGAGCAAATGCTTTGTTTGCCAGGACCAAGTTCCAGAACGAAACCTACAACTGGCGGGCAGAGACAGAGAATACGGGAACACCGTTTTCTGCATATGTATCCTATAGGGTTACCGACTGGCTTTCGGCAGGCCTTGCTGTTTATACTCCTTACGGTAGTGCCGTAGAGTGGGATAAAGACTGGCAGGGTTCGCACCTGGTAAACAATATTGATCTTCAGGCTATATACATCCAGCCATCCATTTCGTTAAAGGTAAGCGATTATTTCAGTATTGGTGGAGGGCCTATATATGTTACGGGAAGTGTGGAGTTCAACAGGAACCTTACACAAAGCCTTACTAATGATATGACCATGAACGGCAACCGCAGCGATGTAACCATAGAGGCTAAAAACGTTAATGCATGGGGATGGACTGCCGGCTTTATGTTTAATCCTACCGATAAGCTGAGGCTGGGTATGAACTACCGCTCTGAAATTACAATGGAAGCACGCGACGGCGATGCTGATTTTAATGATGTTCCTGCCTTTGCACAGGGTACATATTCTGATACTACATTTGATGCCGACCTTCCGCTTCCTGCAGAACTAACTGTAGGCCTTTCTTATGAATTCAGCGATAAATTCCTGATGGCCTTTGATTATAACCGCGCTATGTGGCATGTATATGAGGCATTAACAGTTAGTTTTGCCAACGGCGTAACATCAATAAACCCGCGTAATTATAAAGATGCAAGTACCTACAGGGTGGGTGCCCAGTATAAAGCTTCACAAAAATTTGCGGTTCGTGCAGGATGGTATTTTGATGAAAGCCCTGTACAGGATGGCTACTTTGCTCCTGAAACACCACGTAATGACTCTATGGGCTTTACAGGGGGCTTAACGTACCAGATAACACCTAAACTTGGTGTTGACGTATCATTCCTTTACCTGCACTTTGATGAAGTTGATGCTTCATACAATTACTATACTGAAGATGGGGGCATAAGTAACGCAAACTTTGGCGGAACTTATAAAAACGTTGTGTTTTCTCCGGGTGTTGGTTTAACCTATAGCTTTTAATTAAAATTACTATGAAAAATAAAATAATATATTTAGCGATACTTGCTGCGGGATTTGCAGCATGTGAGCCCGAATTTGAAAATGAACTTAGCGACGGCAATTACAGTGCCGGCGATGCTGACTTTAGTTCTTATGTGGCGTTAGGTAACTCTTTAACATCAGGCTATATGGATGGGACAGTGTCAAGAGTAGGGCAAATGTACTCTTTCCCGCGTCAGCTGGCCAACCAATTTTCCATTGTAGGAGGCGGTGAATTCACGCAGCCGTCATATGAGGAAGATGTTAATAATGCTGGCGGTATAAGCGGTGTTCCCGGCTTTAATACAAGGCTCGTTATAGACGCTCAGGCTGGCGGCCCTGAGCCTATAAATCTGCCGTCAACAGTAACTCTTACACCCCAGCAAAAGGCGTTTAATAACATGGGTGTTCCGGGGGCTAAATCATTCCACCTGCTGTTGCCGGGATATGGTAATGTTGCCGGTTTGGCCGGAGGTACAGCTAACCCTTATTTTGTAAGGATGGCTACAACAACAAGTGCCAGGGTTATAGATGATGCCATGAGCAAAAACCCTACATTCTTTACTAACTGGATAGGAAATATTGATGTGTTAGCCTATGCTACAAGCGGCGGTACAGGCGCTACGGCAGGTACGGGTACTAATGATATAACACCGGTACCGGTTTTTGAAAGTTCTTATAATACTATAATAAATACCCTGACTGCCAATGGGGCTAAAGGTGTCGTGGCTACTATTCCTGATGTAACATCTATTCCTTATTTTACAACAGTTCCCTACAACCCTCTTACTGCTACAGCAATAGGCCAGGGTAACCAGGCTGCCGGTGTTGCCGCCATACAGCAGGCAAACGCATTTTATGCTCAGCTTGACCAGATACTTACAGCTTTCGGGGCAGGCGACAGGATAAGCCTTTTGTCTGAAACCGGCGCAAACCCGCTTCTTATCAGGGACGAGTCGTTAACTAACATGAGTACCCAGATTACAGGGGCTGCGCTATTGAACCCTCAAACAGCGCCTATTGCCACGTTCCTTGGCCAAACTTTCGGGCAGGCAAGGCAGGCTACGGCTAACGACCTTATTTTGCTGCCAACGCGTTCAGTAATTGGCACTGCCCCTACAGGGATTCCGGCACCTTTTAATGCATTCGGTATTTCATACCCGCTTCAGGACCAGCACGTTCTTACGGCTGATGAAAGGAGCCAGGTGAATACGGCTACTACAAGCTTTAATAACATTATTAAATCTGTAGCACAGGCTAAAGGCCTTGCCGTGGCCGATATGAATGCTATTATGCAGCAGCTGGTAAGTGGCCTGCGCACAGATAATGGCCAGATTTATACAGCTAACTATTTCAGTATCCCTACACTAAGTACTGTATTGTTCTCGCTTGATGGTATACACCCTAATGCAAGAGGTTATGCTGTTGTGGCTAATGAAATTTTGAAGGTGATAAACAGGCATTATAATGCTAAGCTACCGTTGGTTAACCCAGGAAATTTCCCGGGCCCGACAATCCTGCCAAGCAACTAATAAGCTTTATCTTAATCTAAACATAAAAGCATCGGAATTTTCCGATGCTTTTATTATTTTTACACATCAAATTAAGCAATAAATGAAGACAATAATTAACATTATCCTTACGACAATCCTTGTTGTGGTAATCTCCTATTTTTTGCCCGGTGTAACCGTTAATGGTTTTATAGACGCATTAATTGTGGCATTGGTACTTGGGTTGCTTAATATCTTTGTAAAACCGGTTATAGTATTCTTCACACTTCCGGCAACCATTTTTACTCTTGGCCTCTTCCTTCTGGTTATTAATGCCATCATCATCCTTATTTGCGATGCGCTGGTTGACGGGTTCGAGATACGTTCGTTCTTCAGCGCGCTGCTGTTCAGCCTTGTGCTGTCATTGTGCCAGGCCGTGCTGTCGCGCATTGTGGGTAAGTAAAATACCTAACGGGGTTAAATTTTCAGGTTATTGAAATACAAACATTTAAAAACTTGTAAGGGTTGCAAAAAAGCTTTAATTTTGCAACCCTAATTTATGATGTTTCAAACAAACAATTTTTAGAATGAATATTACAAAAAATCAGGTAGATGCATTAAATGCTGTAGTGACAGTTGCAATTACAAAAGAAGATTATAAGAATAATGTAGAGAAAGTATTACAGGACTACAGGAAAAATGCAAACATCCCGGGTTTCAGGAAAGGTGCCGTGCCTATGAGCATTATACAAAAACAGTATGGCAAGGCAGTGCTTCTTGATGAGGTGAACAAACTACTGCAGACAAAACTTAACGATTACCTTGTTGAGGAAAAGCTGGACATACTGGGCAACCCGCTTCCTAAAGTTACTGAAGATTTTAACTGGGATGCTGATGATTATTCATTCGATTTTGAAATTGGCCTTGCCCCTGAATTTTCGGTTGACCTTACTGCCAAGAATGACATTGTAAAATACAATATTACTGCTGACGATAAAATGCTTGATGAGCAGGTAGAGCGCATACAGAAGCAATACGGTAAGCTTGTATCTAAAGATACGGTTGAAGAAGGTGATGATATCCGCGGTACGTTTACCAACGAGGAGAAAGGCATCAATAACAGCGTAAACATTACTACTGATATCTTCAAGGATAAGAAAACAGCCAAGAAATTCATAGGTAAAAAAGTAGGCGATGTAGTAGAACTTTCAACTAAAGGCCTTTTTGATGATGACCACAAGCTGATGGATTATTTAAAAGTAAGCCATGATGATGTGCATGGGCTTGATATTACTATAAACTTTACAATTGAAGAAATAAACACTTCTGAGAAAGCTGAGCTTAACCAGGAGCTTTTTGATAAGCTTTTTGGTGAAGGCAACGTATCATCAGTAGAAGAGCTTAAGCAAAAGATAAAAGAGGATGCCGAGCAGCAGTTTGCTACACAGGCCGACCAGAAGTTCCTTAACGATGTCACTGAGTGGTTAATCAATAACACGAAGTTCGACCTTCCGGCTGAGTTCCTTAAAAAGTGGATACAAACAGTAGGGGAAAACCCGCTAAGTGCTGAGCAGGCTGAAGAGGAATATGCAAAATCGGAAAACGGCCTTCGCTACCAGCTTATCGAGGGTAAAGTAATTACTGAAAATAACCTGCAGACAACTTTTGAAGACCTTAAAGCGTACACTGCTGAAGTGATCAAAAAACAGATGGCACAGTTTGGACAAATGAACCCAACCGATGCTGATGTTGAAAATATCGTGGCTCGCGTACTGTCTAACAAAGACGAGGTGAAGAGGCTTTCAGAGCAGGTTATGAGCGAGAAAATGCTTAATCTTTTTAAAGAAAAAGTTAAATATAAAACCAAAGACGTTACCTACCAGGACTTTATCAAAGAGATGTACGGCGAGTAATTTTTCTGGTAAAAAATGAGTATATTTGAATGTCAAACCGTACAGGTTTGACATTTCTCATTCATTTTACTAAATAAAATAACTTAAAAAGTCTATGAACTACGGTAAAGAATTTAAAAAATATGCCACTAAACATCATGGCATAAACAATTTATACTACGATAAGCTTGTTAACCGTGTTACTCCTACAGGCCTTACGCCATACATTATGGAAGAGCGCCAGATGAACGTAGCACAGATTGACGTTTTTTCGCGCCTTATGATGGACAGGATCATATTCCTGGGTACAGGTATTGATGACCAGGTGGCCAACATTGTGCAGGCGCAGCTTTTATTCCTTGAGAGTACTGATGCTTCCAAGGATATTCAGATTTACATCAACTCACCGGGCGGCAGCGTGTATGCCGGCTTGGGCATTTACGATACCATGCAGTATGTAAGTCCTGATGTAGCTACTATTTGCATTGGCATGGCGGCTTCTATGGGCTCCGTGCTGCTGGCAGCCGGTACCCATGGCAAACGCGCCGCGCTCAAACATGCCCGCGTGATGATGCACCAGCCAAGCGGCGCCATCGGCAGACAGGCAAGCGATATCGAAATCACCGTAAACGAGATCCGTAAACTCAAAAAAGAGCTCTACGAGATCATGAACTACCACTCTGGCAAATCGATCGAAGAAATCCAGCGCGACTTCGACCGCGACCACTGGATGAATGCCACTGAAGCCAAGGAATACGGC
>JAEWKB010000316.1 GCA_023386255.1 Bacteroidota bacterium | reverse complement strand
GGTTATTGTAACCTCTGCTGCCAAAGCGCCGTTATTCTCAAGCCTGTATAGCTTGTTCTTGTTGCCGCTGTCTTCCAGTGCCCAAATGCTGTTTTCCGTGTATTCAACACCCGATATTTCTTCAACAGGCAGTTCCCCAAGCTTAGTAAGCAAGCCTTCATCCTGAGAACAGGCAATTAGTGCAACAACCGGTATGAGTGCCTTAAATTTCATGACATAAGTTTTATGTAAAGTTACAGCACTTCTGTATTTTACATCATAATTTTCTCACGGATTTAACTAAAAAAGAAAAACCACCGGATAAGCTCGGTGGTCCTTCGGGAATATATAGATGTTGGATTTCTTAAAAAAGCGGCGCTTCGTACCAAATAAAATTCGATAAACATATATCGCCATTAGCAGGGGTTGCAACAAATCTCCATTTATAGCAATCTGCAGGAAGCTGCTGTGGAGATAATACTAATACCGGAGCATCTAACGCTTTCAGGTTAAGCCTCCCCAGGTCGTAAACCATTCTTGAGCCCGAATTGCTATCCATATTTTCGCAGTCAGACAGCCTTTGTATCTCCAATGTCAAATTAAACTGGCCTCCGTCAGGCGCACTTGCATTCACATAAAATTCAACCATCGGATTTCCAAATCCTCCGTCAACATTAATATTTGTGTAACCCTCAAGGCTTGCAAGGCATTGGTTTACTGGTGTAGGACGCAATGTGCTGGTTGTTGTTTCCTGTATCATCACTTCGTCAGCATCATCTGTTGAACAAGAAAAAAGTGTAATAAGCAGAAACGGTAACAGGAGTAATTTTTTCATAATTGTCAAATCTTCGTCATTAAATTCTGGCACAAACATACAGACGGCATAATGGCCGCAAAAACATTCTCTTAAAAAAACGTTAAAGCGCAATTTTTTCCCGATAACCTGCACAGCAGCTGTTAATCAAGCGTTAATTTGGAAATTGTTAAGAGGGTTGATTGGTAACTTTATAAAACAAATACAAAAAGACTATGAAAGCTATATCACTTAAAATTTTTGCCCTTACCGCTACCATTGCGCTATTTTCGTGTGGTAACAATAAAGCTGAAGATGCGGAAAATGCAAAAGAAGGCGAAGTGGGCAACGTTTATAATAAGGAAGAACAGGGCGTGCAGCATGAAAACCGCGACAACCAGTTTAACGAAAGCAGGAATGACAATGTGGAAGGTACAGGCCTGGAGACCGGCGCCCCTACCGATACCATAGACCGTGACGGCGATAAAAAAGTGCAGCAGCCATGATATCAAATGTTGCAAAAGATTATAATGAGCTTCATGAATTAAGGGCGCTGTTCGAAAAACAGCTGAGGCAGCTGTATTGGGCTGAAAAGACTATGCTTAATGTTATTTCGGGCGTAATACTACAATCTCATTCCAAAGATTTTGTTGCTGCGCTTGAAAAGCATCGTGCCGAAACTATAAGCCACGGCAACAGGCTGGAAAAGATATTTAAGATTACAGGTATAAGCGTTGAAGAAGAGCCTTATGAAGCTGTAGCCTGCCTGGTTAAGGAAATGGAGCAGTACATTGCCTCAACTTCAAGGGGTGTGGTGCGGGATGCGGGGGTAATATCAGTGCTGCAGAAAATGGAGCATTATGAAATTGCCTGCTACGGTACCATGCGGGCTTATGCCATTGCGCTTCGTGAGGAGGAAGCTATTGGCCTGCTGGAGGAAACGCTTAATGAAGAAAAAGCAGCCGATCTCGCGCTTTCGCGTATTGCTGAGTCGCACATTAATATTGAAGCTGCCGATAAAGAGATATAGCCATGCACAAAGAGGAAAAAGAATACAGAGACAATATTGAAAAGCCCAAAGATAAAAAGGCTGGAGATACTGATAAAGATAATAAAGAAATACCCTCAATACATTAAACTATTGCTATGGAAAACAAACCTTCCTCCTTCCCCGGGCAAACACAGAGCCAGCCGGGCGACGAACATAAAATGAGGCCGGAACCCGAAGTTATACGCGATGATTATAAAGGCAGTGAGAAACTGAAGGGTAAAAAAGCGCTGATTACCGGTGGCGACAGCGGCATAGGACGCAGTGCGGCCGTACATTTTGCACGCGAAGGCGCCGATGTAGCCATTGTTTACCTGGATGAAGATAAAGATGCCGAAGAAACAAAGCAGATGATTGAGAAGGAAGGCCAAAAATGTATACTGATAAAAGGCGACCTGAAAGATGAAGGCTTTTGCCAGAAGGCAGTTCAGCAGGCCGTGCAGGAGCTGGGAAGCCTTAACATATTGGTAAATAATGCCGCAATGCAGTTCCCTAAGCAGGAATTTAAAGATATAACCGGTGAGCAGGTGCGTATAACATTTGAGACCAATATCATTTCGTTCTTTTATGTAACGCGTGAAGCCCTTAAACATCTAAAAGAGGGCGATTGCATTATCAATACAACATCGGTTACTGCCTACAGGGGCAGTGAGCACCTTATAGATTACAGCAGCACCAAAGGGGCTATCGTCTCGTTTACGCGCTCTACTTCAGCCATGCTTGCCGAAAAAGGCATACGTGTTAACGGTGTGGCACCCGGCCCTATCTGGACACCGCTGATCCCTGCTACCTTCAGCGCAGAGGAAGTTGCGGAGTTTGGCCAGAGCGTACCCATGAAACGTGCAGGGCAACCCTCAGAACTTGGGCCTGCTTATGTGTTCCTGGCCAGTAAAGATGCCTCTTATATTACAGGGCAGATACTGCATGTAAACGGCGGCGAGGTAGTAGGCGGATAAAATAAGTATAATCAGTTAAAAACTAATAATATGAACAACGAGCAAAATAACAACGGACAAAATAGTAAAGAGCAGACAGGACAGGAAGTAAACTTCACCAGAGATAACAAGAATGTTAAAAACAATGAACAACAACAGGCCAAGCCTGATGGTATGCTGCCTGAAGATGACCCTGCAGTTATTAATCCTGATGAGCTTGCAACCTTTCCTAAAGAGATGAAGGATGATGAGAACCCTGATCTTGATGAAGAACGGAAGAGCCATGCCACGAATTTAAAATCGTCTCCCGTGCGCGACGGGCGTAACATAACACGAACAGACACTACTGCCGATAATGATGGCGGTTTTATGTAACTGATTGAAAATTAACAGTAGTAGGAGAGCATCGGTCAAAAAAAGTTGTACCTTTAATATCTAAATCATTGGATTATGGCAACAACTACTTATGACCGCCAGGAGCCGGGGCATCAGGGCGGCGAACCCGAAATGAGCTTTGCACAAAACAGCGGATGGCTAATGTTTGAAGAAGACCCGGCAGTAATCAATCCTGATGAACTTGCCACTTTCCCCAAACAGGTTAATATGGCCGACCACTATTACAACAACCACAACCTGCATCATGGGAAACGTACCCCTGTAAGGGACGGAAGGAACATTACTCGCACCGACACCCAGCCTAAAAAAGACGGGTTTATGTAATCAAAATAAAAGGGGACTCTATGAGTCCCCTTTTATTTTCATGATTTTTTCTTTTTGCTTCCTGTAGCAGTTTTCTTTTTCTGATTAATGGTATCACGTGTAATTGCAGGGCTTGGAGTGCTCTTTACATGATCCCTTGTTTTTAATTCATCTTTACGGGGCTGTACCTCATTGCCCTGTGGGGCACGCGTAGGGTCAACCACATCGTTCTGAACATTGGTATCTTTCTTAGGCCTGTCAGGTGTAGTGGTGGCATTAGGGTCAGGCTGAGTTTGCTGTGGCTGGGCAGGAGGTACCTGCGCCGCTGCAATACCAAAAGTAAGTATTGCTGCCATTGATAAAACTATCTTCTTCATGATATTTCAGTTTTAGTTGTTACTATTATTTTCCTGAATGTTTACTTTCTCAAGCGGTGTAAGCGCCGGGCCTTCTATAATTTCGCCATCGGTTGTAAAGCGCGAGGCATGGCACGGGCAATCCCATGATTTTTCGGCTTTATTGAAGTGTACCACACACCCCAGGTGGGTACATATAGCCGAACAAGCTTTCATACCGCCGGCAGCATCATTATACACGGCTACTTTTTTGCCGTCTACCTCTACTACCCTGCCCTCACCCGAAGGTATTTCTTCAAGCTTACTGTCTTTAAACAGCACATAATCCTTGAATGTAACAGCGGCGTTAATAGCATTTTCCTTTATAAACTTACCCGCGGCCTTCATTGGATTATGGCGTGTGGCATCAAAGGTTTTTGTATAGTCTGTTTCCCTGCCCATAAGCTGGTCGCGGATGATTATTGCTGAAAGCGTTCCATACGTCAAACCGTCAGTTGAAAAACCTGTGGCAATAAACAGGTTGGTTCCGCTCCTGGCGCGGCCTATATAAGGCAGCCCGTCGGCAGGTTTGTAATTTTGTCCGCCCCAGCGGTTGGTTACCTCAGCCACATCAAAATACTTCCGGAGGAAATCCTCCACGCCCTGCACATTTTCTGTATTGTTCTCCTTCTGCCCTACCTCGTGCGTTTTGCCTATAGCCATTACATATTTTTCACCGTTATGCTCATAAGAACGTACAGAGAACCTCTCGTTCATATTGTAATAGCCCCACATAATGCCTTCCGGATAAGTACCCGATGCCAGTTTAGCAGCAACGCCATACTCCCGGTACGTTCCCAGCAGCGAGTGGAAATCAAGGAAAACCCCTTTAGGGGTGTGTGTTGCATGTACAATGTATTTAGCGTGTATGGTTCCCTGGTGTGTCTTGATCTTAATATTATCCTCATGTTCGTCTTCAATATCAATAACAGGAGTATTTTCATATATCCTGCAGTTTTCCCCGTCAATCTGCTTTGCAAGCTGCTGCACATAACGTAAGGGGTTAAAATTAGCCTGTCCGTCAATTTTAAAGCCATTTACCACAGGAAAAGGCAGTTCTCCGGGTTGTACCTCCACCGCGTTGGCTCCGGCGTCTACAGCGGCTTTAAATTCTTTTTCAACCTTACTTTTGTTCTCATCGTTCGATGAATATAAATACCACGCCTGGCGTTTAAAATCACAATCAATATTATAGCGCTGCACATTTTGGGCTACAAGCTCCATGGCATCACGCCTGGCTGATAATACAGTATTTAAGGTTTCCGCATTGTACTTCGACTTCAGTGTATCAAACCCCTCCTCTACCGATATGTACAAGTTGCCCGTACTGCCTCCGGTGCTGCCGCCCCCTACACTATACTGCTCGGCAACTACAACGCTGAAACCAGCCTCTTTAAGCAGTTGTGCTGTAGTAATGCCTGTAATGCCTCCGCCAATAATGGCAACATCGGTAGTTACATCACCCGGTAATGATGGAAAGCTGCTTCCTGCGGAATACGATTTCCAGATTGATTTCATGTCTGACTGATTGATTGTATTTCCTGTATCCATAGCTAATTATTTAATAATCAAAAGGTAGTAACTATTAGTACAGGCACCTGTTAACCGCGCGTTAATCAAGAGTTAATTTTAAAGTGTATGATGTAAGGGATGATTAAATTTATAATGCAATTCTTATTAATGCAGATGATTAGTATGAAGAAGTATAAGAATATAGAAGGAAATTCGGGCGTAACGGCTTATGAGGCAGACATTGATAATATAAAGATTGAGTTTGGACATGATGCAGTGTACCTCTACACCTACGCCAGCGCCGGCAAAAGGATAATAGACCGCATGAAAGTACTGGCCGAGGAAGGTAAAGGGCTAAGTACCTATATAAGCCAAAAGGTAAAAGACAAATATGAAGCTAAAATAAAATAACCATGATTGAGACACTTAAAAATGTGCCTGCTAATGTAGCGGCATTCCGCGCCACAGGCGAAGTAACACAGGATGATTTTAAAAATGTTGTAATACCACAGGTAGAACAATTATTGGAAAAGCAGGATAAGCTGAATTATCTTCTCCTTCTTGACACTGATGTAAAAGATTTTACGGCTGGCGCCTGGATGCAGGATGCACTGTTGGGTATTAAAAACATTACGAAATGGAATCGTGCCGCTATAGTATCTGACTCAGAAGGTGTCATAAAATTTACCGATGCATTTAGCGTAGTTATTCCGGGAGAATTCAGAGGCTATAAAAAGGCACAACTTGAACAGGCCATTGCCTGGGTTGCAGGATCAGAAGGCTAAGCAATGAAACGCTTAAGCCTCATAGTACTCATATTTCTTGTTGGCTGCTCTTTCCCTAAAGACCCCGAAGATTCTTTTAAGAAGGCACAGCAGGAAGGACTGCGTGTGGGTATTGTTGATCATCCGCCCTATACCACCTTTGAAGAAGGGAAAGCGGGGGGAACTGAAGCAGCTATGATTGCAGGGTTTGCAAAACAGGAAGGGCTTAAGGTGCAGTATTTTTATGGGACCGAAAGCCAGCTGATAAAATTGCTCGAAAAGTATAAGCTACACCTGCTGATAGGCGGCTTTGAGAAGAAAACCGTCTGGAAAGACAAGGCGGGCCAAACGACTAAGTATAATGACAAGAACTGCTTTTTTGTAGCTAAAGGCGAAAATGAGCTGCTGTACCGCCTTGAGGCCTACCTGCTAAAATATAAAGACCAACATGGAAGTTAAAGGGTTTGAGCTGCCGCAGGAACTGAAACCTGTTTATAAAAAGGCAAAAAAAATTGAATGGATCACCTTCGGCTACATTTTAAGCGTTGTAGGCATAATGTATGCTGCCATGGGGTCATCTCAGGCCATGAAATCGGCCACGCTTGAAGATGCACTCAGTATTATCCCATCCATCTGTTTCCTTATCGGCGCTAAAATTTATGACAAGCAGCCTAACAAAGAGTTTCCGTACGGTTATCATCGTGTATTTAGTATCGCCTTCCTTACAGGCGCACTTGCCCTTTTTGCCATCGGCGCATTTTTAATTGTAGATTCTGCTATAACGCTCATAAAGGCCGATCATCCTACCATTGGCAGCGTGAGCATCTTTGGCCACCAGGTATGGCTGGGCTGGCTTATGATACTTGCCCTTACCTACAGCTGCATCCCGTCAATCATCCTTGGCTATAAAAAACTGCCGCTGGCAAAAAAGTTGCACAACAAGATATTATATACTGATGCCGACACCCAAAAAGCCGATTATATGACTGCCCTTGCGGCTATGCTGGGCATAGTGGGCATAGGCGCCGGGTGGTGGTGGGCCGACTCTGTAGCGGCCATACTTATTGCTGTATCGGTGCTGCATGACGGGGTGGTAAACCTTAAAACCGCAGTGCTCGACCTGATGGACCGTACCCCTGTACATACTGAAGATTCCAAAGAAAATGAGCTTGTAGCCGAGGTGCGGGAAATGGTAAAAGCGTGGCATTGGGTGAAGGATGCCGAGGTACGTTTCCGCGAGCACGGGCAGGTTTTTTTTGGTGAGGTATATATAATCCCTGAAGAGCACGAACCATTTATTAACCGTATAGAGGACGCTATACAGGATATACGCGCCCACCACTGGAAACTGCATGATGTAACAGTACAGATGGTACATGAGCTTCCCAACTGGAAAGAGGCAGAAAAAGACACAATCCCGCTAAACCGATAAATATGGATACTACCCAGGCCATTGGCCTTGCAGCCGCAGTATTAACCACGGCTGCCAACATACCTCAAACAATCAAGGTAATAAAAACAAGATCTACCAAAAGCCTTTCGGCAGCAACCTACGCCATGCTTTTTACCGGCATGGCCCTTTGGGTTATATATGGTATTGTGCGGGATGACTTACCTGTAATACTGGCCAATGCCGTGGCAGGAAGCCTTTGCGGCATAATCCTCTTCATGAAATTGAGGGCCGGTTACAGGGTCAGGAAAAAGGCTTAAAT
>JAEWKB010000314.1 GCA_023386255.1 Bacteroidota bacterium | reverse complement strand
GTTCTGCACCAGGTCAAAAAGCAGCTCTTGGCCTATGGCAGCCAGCTTTTCGCCTTCTTCGGTAGAAAAATCAGCAAACTCAGCAATATCAGCGCCCGCTACAAAGGCTTTTTCGCCGCTGCCGGTCACTATTATTACTTTCACCTCATTATCGGCGTCAAGGGCTTTAAAAGCCTCGTGCAGCTCCAGTATTGTAGCTTTGTTAAGCGCGTTCAGCTTAGTTGGCCTGTTTATGGTTACTACCGCCAGCCCATTATCTTTTTCGGTTAAAATATTTTCAAAAGTCATCTGTATGTTTGGATTTTTTGTTTGTTCTAATTCGTGAGGTTATCGGGGTTTATAATCGGCAGCACTACCAGGAACTCCGTGCCATTGCCCGGCTCGCTTTTAAAGGTAATGGTGCCGTTATAGTTTTCCACAATATTTTTTATGATGCCCAACCCAAGCCCCATACCACTGGACTTGGTGGTGAACTTCGGTTCAAAAATACGGTTTTTGTCTTCTATGCTAATACCCTTACCGTTATCTTTTACCGCAATTTTTGCCAGGTCACCTTCGCGGAATACCTTTACCTCAACCAACGGGGCAGCCTCATCTTCCGGTATGGCCTGTATGGCATTCTTTACCAGATTAGTAATGATGCGTATCAGCTGCGTGCGGTCCATCCTGGTCACAATATATGGCTCCTCGCTCTTGTACGTTATGTATGGTTCGTTGAAAATCTCAAGCGCCAGCTGCACAATCTTCACCACATTAAGCGTTTCGTTCTGTTGCGCCGGCATAGAGGCAAAGTTAGAGAACGCCGATGCTACCGATGTCATGGTATCTATCTGCTGTATGAGTGTTTTAGAGTATTCGTCCAGCTTTTGCTTAATGTTAGGGTCGGCCGGGTCAAATTTCCGCTGGAAGCTTTGCACTGTGAGGCGCATTGGCGTGAGCGGGTTTTTTATCTCGTGTGCTACCTGCTTGGCCATTTCGCGCCACGCCTCTTCCCGCTCGCTTTGGGCCAGCAGCGCAGCACTCTCGTCAAGGTCATCTACAAGGTTATTATAGGCATCTACCAGCAGGCTTATTTCCTGCGGCGTATCACCCATGTCTATTTTTTCATTGGTCTCGTTAAGGCGCGTTTCCTTTATCCTGTCAGATACTTCTTTGATAGATTTGGTGATATAGCTGGACAGGAAATAAGCTATTATGACCGATATGAGCAGCATGAACGAATACACCTGCATGAAACGCATCAGGAAGTTATTGCGCTCTTTTTCGTAGTAGCCATCATCTTCAATGTAGGGCAGGTTGAGTATGCCCAGGGGCTTAAACTTGGTATCCTTAAGGTAGCTGTAAGAGGAGCGGAACCTCTTGCCGTCATCGGTCTGCCGCAGGTCTACGTAGCGCTTTTCGGCGGTAGAACGTATAACCCTGAGGATGTTCTTTGGGATTGTCTGGTTTATCGTATCAACAGAAAAGGCTGCCTTTGATGATTTGAGTAAATTGCCGTCGAGGTCGTAAATATTGATCTCAAGCCCGTGGATGTTGGCCAGCTCATGGATCCTTTCCCTGAAGATAAGGGGGAGGTTCTCGGTAGTCATGGGATACGTGGTAGTAGAGAGGATGTAGTTGATGAGCTCCTTAATGGAGTTTTCCTTACGCTCCAGCCGGTCCTGATGATAATCTTTGGCTTCTTTGTTAAACTGGTAGATGGAAACCGTGGCGATGAGGATGGAGGCGATGAGTGTAATGAATATCATGGAGAGAAATATCCTTACCCTTAACGACCAACGTTTTATCTTGAATTTTTCCTTCATTCGCTTAGGAGTTGTTGCGCTCCCGTATCTTTTTATAAAATTTGTAGCCCAGCATAAGCAGTATCGAAAATGCTATAATACCCACTACGCCAAATACCCATGTAAAGGCATTCTTTAAAATTACCAAAAAAACCACAGCAAATAAAATAATTGTAGCGCCCTCATTCCACAGGCGCATAAAGCCTGTAGTGTATTTAACCTCATCGCGCTGCAATTGCTTAAAAATCTGGTGGCATTTAAGGTGGTACGCGAACAACAGCAATACAAATGCCAATTTTACGTGCATCCAGGATTGTTTTAGCCAGTCGGGCATAATGAGCAGCAATGTTACCGCAAAAATAGTGGCGAGCACTGCTGATGGCCACGTGATGATGTACCACAGGCGGTAGCTCATGAGCTTGTACTGTTTGATAAGTATTTCTTTTTCGGGAGAGGGCTTGCTGTTGGCTTCAATGTGGTACACAAACAGCCTAACGATATAGAACAGCCCGGCAAACCAGGTAATGACGAAAATGAGGTGTAGTGATTTTATGTAGTTGTAGTAGTCTTGCATTTCCCCTAGGATTTTATTCTTTTAATTTTTAAAACAGATTCCTGATCACTAACTAAAAGGCTAATTACCTGAAATCTATCAATGAAAGCATTAAAATTATATATATCGAAAAAAAGACCTGTGTCGCTCTCAATTATCTTGATGCTAAACCAGTCTGTTGGTTGATTAACTCTGGCTGTCGGCGGTTCTTTACAAGAATTCGCATCACTCAATATAAATCTATCTTTTTTATAAAAACTCCAATTTATAACCCTACAATAATCTCTTTTAAAGCTTTTAGCATTGATAAACACTATAGTGTCCGCTTTATAATATAAACTATCGATATTATTTGCCAACCATGGATTTGAATCAGTATATATACTTTTAGAATCTTTTTGCTCAATGGACTGCTTAAATGCTTTAAAAAGCTGCTTTTTTGTTACTGGACTATTTTGAGAAAATACACAGAGTTGAAACAAAATAAAAAACGTGCCTATCAATAATCTATTCATCTGATTTTATGATTTACTATTAACCTTGGTTAGTTTTCAAGACCTCCATGTCAATAATTTAAGAAGGGTTTGTTGAATATTTATTTCTAAGATTTCTCATAAAAACATTTTTATCAAAATCTTTAATAAGTCCTGATTCCTCACCTTTAGTAAGTTCTGCATTAAGCAAGTCTTTCTTTTCGCTATGCTCTCTATTATCTATCATCTATTATCTCTTAATCTGTTTTCAACTCCCCGCTCATCTCCTTCTTCAAAAATATTCCCGTAATTATTGTCGATAAAACATCCGCCACAGGAAATGCCACCCATACCCCAAAAATACCAAAAAAGTGCGGTAAAATCAGTACTAGCGGTATCAGGAAAAAACCCTGCTTGCTCAGCGTGAGCATCAGCGCCTTTGTAGCCTTGCCCGCCGCCTGGAAATAGGCCGCCCCAATAAGCTGCACTGCTATAATGGGTGATGCCGCAAACACCCAGCGCAAGGCCCCGGGTGTGTCGCGAATAACTTCAGGGTCGGTTGTAAAGAGTGCTACAATAGGCTTTGCAAAAATGAGGATGGCAATAAAAATGATGATTGCCAACCCCCCTGCATACCAGATTGCGGTGGTGATAGATTTACGCACCCTGCCGTAGTTATCGGCGCCGTAATTGTAGCCTGCAATGGGCAGGAACCCCTGCGTGATGCCCTGCACCGGGAAAAGCATGAACATGAGCAGACGGCTGATGATGCCATATACTGTTACAGCGTGTTCGCCGCCGTGGGCAAACAGCGTATGGTTGAGCAGTACCGACAGTATGCTAATAACGCCCTGCCGTGCAAAGGTGACAAAGCTAAGGGAGATAATTTCCTTTGTTATTTTAGCATGCCACGTAAAGTGCTTTATTGATGGCTTTAACTCACTGCGGAACAGGAAGAACCATAAAATATACAGGAAGCACGCGAAGAATGACAATGCCGTGGCCATGGCCGCCCCAAAGATGCCCCAGCCTAATATGTTAATAAACAATACATCGAACAGAATATTGGCTACCGCCGAAATGATCATAGAGATCATGGAGTGTCGTGTTTTGTCTTCGGCACGTATAACGGTATTGCCCATCATGCACAGCGCCTGAAACGGCACCGCCAGCAGTATAGGCATATAGAACTCCTTAGCCGGCTCCATGATTTCGCCATTGGCTCCAAAAGCCAACAGTATCTCTTCTTTAAAAAAAATTCCGGTAATAACTACAAGCGAGCATAGGCCGAAGGTCATCATGATCTGGTGGGCAAAAACATTTACCGCCTTATCATGGTTGCCTTTTCCCAGCGCACGTGAAAGTACAGAACTTCCGCCTGCGCCTATGGCAAGGCCCAGCGA
>JAEWKB010000309.1 GCA_023386255.1 Bacteroidota bacterium | reverse complement strand
ACCATGTACGCCTAAAAGCCCCTAACACCCAAAGGGAAGATTAATTTACGAAAGTGGAAGAGCTTGAGGCTGTAATTGAAGAAATAGCCCATAAAACTAATATGGAGCTTAGCCGTAACTTTATAACCCCATTTGACAGGGAAGATATACATGCGCTTATTTCGGCTATAGATGACGTTGCAGACTATATGTACGGCACTGCAAGCAGGATGCGCCTGTACCAGGTAGAGAAGATAACAAAATCTATAAGGAAGCTGACAGAAATTAACCTTGAGGCTTGCCAGCTGATACAGGGTGCCATAGTGGACCTTAAAGACATGAACAACCTGAAGGGCATTGCCGATGCCTGCAAAAGGATATACAAGCTTGAAAATAAATCAGACAACGTTTTTGATAAGGCCGTTGCCGATATTTTTGAAAATGAAACTGATGCCAAGAACATCATTAAATACAAGGAAGTACTTTCTGCACTTGAATCGGCTACAGATAAGTGCAAGGGAGTTGCCAATGTACTGGAATCTATTGCCGTAAAACATTCATAAGGATATTTTCCAATAAAAGAACCAGTATATGACGTTGCTTATAATCATCATTGTCTTAGCATTAATTTTTGACTATATAAACGGTTTTCATGATGCGGCCAACTCAATTGCCACTATTGTAGCTACCAAGGTTTTAACGCCTTTTCAGGCTGTGCTTTGGGCAGCTTTTTTTAACTTTGTGGCGTACTTTATCTCTAAATACTGGGTAGGTGAGTTTAAGATTGGTAATACTATTGCAAAAACCGTAAGTGAGGATTTTATAACCCTTGAAGTTATATTTGCAGGCCTTATTGCTGCCATTACCTGGAACCTTGCCACCTGGAAGCTGGGCATACCCTCATCATCATCACACACTCTCATCGGCGGATTTATGGGTGCAGCCCTTGCGCATGCCTTTACAGTTCCCGGCGCAGACTTTAATACTGTGGTTAATTACGCTAAGGTGTTACCTATTGTAATGTTTATTTTTATGGCGCCTTTAATAGGTATGTTTGTTGCCTATGTGCTTACCATACTTATCCTGAATATTTGCCGTAAGGCCAATCCTCATAAAGCCGATAAATGGTTTAAAAGGCTGCAGCTGGTATCGTCTGCCTTGTTTAGCCTTGGGCATGGCGCTAACGATGCGCAAAAAGTTATGGGTATTATTGGTGCCGCGGTTATTTATTACCATACTAACATTGATATTGATGTTAACTATACCACTGCCGAAGATCCTTTCAAATATTTTGTGGAGCACTGGGGTTGGGTCCCTATAACCAGTTTCCTTATGATAGGGCTTGGTACAATGAGCGGCGGATGGAAAATTGTAAAAACCATGGGATCGCGTATTACAAAGGTAACTTCGCTTGAAGGTGTAAGTGCCGAGACCGCAGGTGCCATAACACTATATACTGCAGAGCATTTGGGTATACCTGTTTCAACAACGCATACCATCACCGGTTCTATCATAGGTGTGGGTATTACCAAAAGAGTATCAGCTGTGCGCTGGGGTGTAACTATTAGCCTGTTATGGGCCTGGATACTTACCATACCTGTTTCTGCACTTATTGCAGGTATAATGTACTATGTTATAAAACTGTTTTAAGTAAATAAGATTTTACTGTCTAATCCAGGTTGTCCTTTTTGGATTGATAATTTTGATAAAAGTTCAGATATTAATTAGATGTCTGAACTTTTTCTTTTTTAGCAGGACCGGTTTGAACTTGTGTAAATAAAAAAGCCCCGCTGCAGCGGGGCTTAAATTATAGTATTATATCCGTCTTCTTAGTGTATGGCGGCAGTAACGTACTTGCTACCTCGCCAAAGCCTATACGAACTGAATCATTTTTGCAATAGCCGCGCATAATCACGCAGTCGCCGTCATTGATAAATTTACGTTCCGTGCCATCATTAAGCTTAATTGGGTTTTTACCACCCCAGGTAAGCTCAAGCATAGAGCCAAAACTGTCTGGTGTAGGGCCTGATATGGTTCCACTGCCCATAAGGTCGCCGCTGTTTACCCGGCAGCCGTTCACGGTGTGGTGGGCCAGCTGCTGTGCCATGCTCCAGTACATGTATTTAAAGTTAGAGTTGCTAATAACAGTCTCTTCGCCGCCTTCGGGTTTTATAGCCACCTGAAGGTTTATGTCAAAAGCTTTTTCACCTTCCTGCTTCAGGTACTCTAAAGGTTCAGGATTTTGCTCCGGCCCTTTGGTACGGAACGGTTCCAGCGCATCCATGGTAACAATCCACGGCGACATTGACGAGGCGAAGTTCTTTGCAAGGAAGGGCCCAAGCGGCACATACTCCCATTTTTGTATATCGCGGGCGCTCCAGTCATTAAACAGCACCATCCCGAAAATATGTTCCTCAGCTTCTTCAACAGGAATTTGCTCACCCATTACATTAGCATCGGTAGTAATAAAAGCCATTTCAAGCTCAAAATCTACGAGTTTAGAAGGCCCGAAAACAGGCTGTGTCTCGCCATTTGGCAAAGTTTGCCCCATAGGCCTGTGCACCGGTATGCCCGAAGGTACAATGGTGCTTGACCTTCCGTGGTAACCTACAGGCAGGTGCAGCCAGTTAGGCAACAGCGCATTTTCCGGATCGCGGAACATCTTCCCCACATTGGTAGCATGCTCCCTGCTCGAATAGAAATCGGTATAGTCGCCAATAAGCACCGGCAGTTGCATCTCTACATCTTCAATATTAAACACAACTACTGCTTTATGGTCTTCGTTATCCCTTAGTTCACCGTTATTAGCATCAAAAATATCAGCAATGCGGTTGCGCACCAGGCGCCATGTTTTTTTTCCGTCAGATATAAAATCGTTCAGCGTGTCCTGCATGAACATGTCATCAGTAAGTTCAATGCCTTCAAAATAGTTCAGCTGCTGCAGTGCGCCAAGGTCTATGGCATAATCGCCAATTCGGGTACCTATGGTTACCACATCATCTTTGGTAAGGAATACGCCAAAAGGAATATTTTGTATCGGGAAATCACTGTCAGCAGGCACATTAAGCCATGATTTTCTTGAAGGATCGTTTGCAGTTATCGGCATTTTTAAAGTGTTTGTGTGTGTATTTATTAATTTATCAAATATACTTTTCGTGGCGGGTTTACCAAACGTTTTTTGTACTTTTGACAGCAAATTAACGAAAAATTATAACATGCAACGCGATACACAAATATTCGACCTTATCCTTGAAGAACAGGACAGGCAGATACACGGGCTTGAACTTATTGCATCAGAAAATTTTGTGAGCGACCAGGTGATGGAAGCCGCAGGTTCAGTGCTTACCAACAAATATGCTGAAGGCTACCCCGGCAAGCGCTACTATGGCGGTTGTGAGGTAGTAGATGTTATAGAACAAATTGCCATAGACAGGGCCAAAGAACTTTTTGGCGCCGAATATGTAAACGTACAGCCTCACTCCGGCTCACAGGCTAATTCGGCTGTATATCATGCGGTGCTTAAGCCCGGCGATAAAATTTTAGGGTTCGACCTTTCACACGGCGGGCACCTTACGCATGGTTCTCCCGTAAACTTCTCCGGTAAGCTGTACAACCCGGTATTTTATGGGGTAGAGCAGGAGACAGGCTTGCTGAACTACGACAAGATACAGGAAGTAGCTGAGCGCGAGAAGCCTCAACTTATCATTGCAGGCGCGTCGGCTTACTCACGTGATATGGATTTTAAACGTTTCCGTGAAATTGCAGACAGCGTAGGTGCATTGCTTATGGCTGATATTTCGCATCCGGCAGGGCTTATTGCAAAAGGTTTGATGAATGACCCTATGCCGCATTGCCACATTGTTACCACCACAACCCACAAAACACTGCGCGGGCCACGGGGAGGTATGATTATGATGGGCAAAGATTTTGAAAATCCTTTCGGACATAAAACACCTAAGGGGGAAATCAGGATGATGTCGGCTTTATTAGACAGTGCTGTATTCCCGGGTAACCAGGGCGGGCCGCTGGAGCATATTATTGCGGCTAAGGCTGTAGCCTTTGGCGAAGCGCTTAAAGATGAGTTTTTCCGTTATGCATTACAGGTGCAGAAGAATGCAAAGGCCATGGCCGAAGCTTTTGTGAAGAGAGGGTATGATATCATTTCAGGCGGGACTGATAACCACATGATGCTTATAGACCTTAGAAACAAGAATATATCAGGTAAAGAAGCGGAAAATGCGCTTGTAAAAGCGGAGATAACTGTAAATAAAAATATGGTGCCTTTTGATGATAAATCGCCTTTTGTAACATCGGGCATACGTGTAGGAACAGCTGCTGTTACAACACGCGGTTTGGTTGAGGCCGATATGGAAACTATTGTGGACATGATAGACAGGGTTATTGCTGACCATACCAATGAAGAGCTGCTGGAGCAGATAGCTGATGAGGTGAATGATATGATGAGCGAAAGGCCAATATTTGTCTTCTAAAATTACAATTTAAATAAAAAGCCCCTGTGAAAGCAGGGGCTTTTTATTTAAATTTTAAATAGCGTTAGTTGATATGATACTTTTTTGTTAACCGTACATTAATTGAATTTGAAGCCAAAAGAAGTTGTTGTAGCTTTAGGTAAATACCTTACCTATGGATTATTACTTTGTGGTTCTGCAGCTGCCAGGCGGTAAAGAACTAAAATTTACAGATGATGATAAAGAACGCAAAAATTTTTGGGCAAAAGCATTGTGGTATATTAAAAATGACAAGGCCCATATAGTTTGTATAAGGCAGGATACGGGCGTATCAGAAGCGGTAAGAAAGCATTTTTCTGATAAAGGCTCGTTCACTACATATTTGCTTTTATACCTGCCCTTAACAACAGATGAAGCTGTTGATGAAAAGGTGATAATGCTTAAGGCTTGGGAAATTATACAAGATGCCAATTATGATGCACTGATAGATGCAGATGATAATTTTCAGATCATTGTAGTTGATAAGCTCGACCTGCTTAATATAAAGGTTAACCATGCAGGATAATTACATGATTTTTTAAATGAAAAAGACCCGTGGGTGGAAGCCCCTGGGTCTTTAATATTGGTAACCCATAACATGGTTATCAACCGTGCAAATATAGTATAATATACTTATTGAACCTAATACTGAAATTATTTTACAATAATCTCATATTTTTCCAGCAGGTGTTTCAGGCTGGCTTCAGAGAATATTGCCCGTTTCAGCTTATTCCTTTCAGGGTCGATGCTAAAGTTGTAACTGGTGCTAAAATCTGCCTTGTTGGCAATGGCATCAATAAACACACTTTTGTGCAGGTTGCAGTTGTCAAAGGTTACTTCGGTAAGGTCAGTATTCATAAAGTCAACAGCAATCATACTACAGTTACTGAACACTGTTCCTTTAATTTTAAGGGAATAAAACTTTGCGTGATCCAGAATACAATCTTTAAATTCCATAGTAAGAAGCAGCGGGTCCACCATAGCAAAATTTACTCCCGTAAAGTTGCAAACAGTAAATAACG
>JAEWKB010000285.1 GCA_023386255.1 Bacteroidota bacterium | reverse complement strand
GGTCCGTCAGTAGCAGCAACTACAAGGATAGCACCGTCCATCTGGGCAGCACCTGTAACCATGTTCTTAACGTAGTCAGCGTGACCTGGACAGTCAACGTGAGCGTAGTGACGGTTAGCAGTTGCATACTCTACGTGAGAAGTATTAATTGTAATACCCCTTTCTTTTTCTTCAGGAGCGTTATCAATCTGATCGAAAGATTTTGCTTCAGAAAGACCTGCATCAGCCAACACTTTAGTGATCGCTGCAGTCAAAGTTGTTTTACCGTGGTCAACGTGCCCGATTGTACCTATGTTAAGGTGCGGCTTCGACCTATCAAAAGTTTCCTTTGCCATGATTTAATAATTTAATCTTAGTTATATAATTAGTGTTCAAATTCTATACTTGAGCCAATGACGGGATTTGAACCCGTGACCTCTTCCTTACCAAGGAAGCACTCTACCCCTGAGCTACACCGGCAACTTTAGCTATTTTGAATTAAGAATTTCGAATTATGAATTACCCGGGTGGCATTCAACATTTTCATCCAATATTTAAAATAACTTTTTTGTGGGGAGAGCAGGATTCGAACCTGCGAAGGTTTCCCAACGGATTTACAGTCCGTCCTCGTTGGCCGCTTGAGTATCTCCCCTAACCGTTTTTTTTTGCAATAACTGCCTGAACGTCAATTATCAGTTGCTTTTGAGCCGATAGAGGGACTCGAACCCACGACCTGCTGATTACAAATCAGCTGCTCTAGCCAGCTGAGCTACACCGGCAACTTCAAATAAAAAAGTCCGCTATTTCTAACGGACTGCAAATGTATAGATTTTATTTTTTAATCAAAACATTTTCCTAATTTTTTTTCCCATTAGGCATTGGTCCTGGTTTTTTGCTTTCTCTTAACCAGTAAACGTTCCATTGAGTCGGCAGCAAGCATTACAGCTTCCTCAAATGTTTTGCATTGCTTTTTCACTATAAACTCATCGCCGGGAACCGTGATTTTTACCTCTGCAATCTTATTGATCTTGGCAGCTGTATTATCAACCTTGAAGAAAACATCTGAATGAACTACTTTATCGTAGTATTTTTCGAGCTTATCCAGCCTTTCCTGAACATGGACAACGAGTTTCCTGTCAACAGTAAAGTTGACCGCATGAACATTTACTTTCATAACTAAACAAATTAAAAAATTGAACTTATGAACTACTGCGGTTGCGCGGATGTGCTTCCTGGTATACCTTTTTAAGCTCTGAAAGGCTGCTGTGGGTATATATCTGGGTGGAAGACAAACTTGCATGACCTAATAATTCTTTTACTGAATTTAAGTCGGCTCCGTTATTAAGAAGATGGGTTGCAAAGGTGTGCCGCAAAACGTGTGGGCTTTTTTTAACCTTACCGGAGACAACACTAAAGTAACAATTTATTAACCTATATACAAAAGTTTCGTTAATTTTTTTACCCCGCGAATTCACAATTAACACATCCGGGTCAGCTATAACAGGCAACATCTTGCGTGCTGCCATATACCTTCGGAGCAGATCTTCAGTACAATCAAGCACCGGCAGCAATCGTTCCTTATTGCGCTTACCCAGCACTTTTAATGTTTTATTACCGGAGTCGAAACTTGCTACTTTTAAACCTATAAGTTCTGCACGGCGTATACCTGTTGTATAAAAAAGCTCGATGATCAACCTGTCGCGCAGGCCTTCAAAATCATCAGGATAATCAATAACATCCACAACATCCTGCAGCTCCTTTTCCGAAAAAGGCACCTGCACTTTTTTAGACGTTTTTAAAGATTTATGCTTTTGGAGCGGACTCACCTCTACCTGCTTTGTTTTGAGCAGGAATTTGTAAAACGATTTAAGTGACGACATCTTCCGGTTAACAGAGGAATTGGAAATGCCATTCTCAACAAGCTGCACAATCCAGCTGCGCACCTGGCTGTAAGTTACTTCCTCCAGCACAGCATCCTGGTCTGACTCTTTTATGAAACGCTCAAAAGCGGCAATATCATCTGTATAGGCACGTAGCGTCAGCAGGGAATAATTCTTTTCCTTCTGAATGTATTCACTGTATGCCGCTTTGCTGTCAATCATAAAAAAAAACCGTTAACAGCAAAGTTACACTTTTCTGTTAACGGTTAATTATGCTAAATCCGGAAAATACTAGTTCTCTAAAGAGTCCCTTAGTCCCTGGATATAAGATGCTTTTTGTATCTCAGCCCTTCTTACTACAGATGGCTTGGTAAACGCCTGACGGGCCCTTAGTTGACGAACAACTCCGGTTTTGTCGAATTTTCTTTTGTAGCGCTTTAGAGCCCTATCGATATTTTCTCCGTCTTTAATTGGTATAATCAACATAGTATGACACCTCCTTTCGTTAAGGCTGCAAATGTATTACTATTATTTTGTTATCCAAACATTAATAACAATTATTTTATCGACCATACAGTATATCCGTGCGGCGGTGCCTGTATCTTCACCCAGGTATCACCCTGCGTTGTAGGTTCCCAGCCAGAGTGGCCGGTATAATCTTTAATCCTGGTGTTGGCCCAGTTGGTATCAACCCAACGCTCTTGCCAGGAGTTACTGTTATTAATGTAGATTATAATGCCCGAACCACCGTTTCGCCTGGCAACGTACTCATCATTATCGGCATATAAATAAGTTGTACTGCCCGACGCTTTATTGTTATGTATCCATATAAGGTTGTTCAGCTTGTTCTTATCCAGCCACTCTTCATAATCACGGTAAAAGATACACGGATAGCCCTCATGGGTAAGGATATAAGCATACGCTAAAATCTTGTTATTATAAATTTCATCAGTATCATGGTTGGCTACAAAAGTTACCGCACGGTACGGGTTGCGCTTCAGCAGCATATCGCCGTTTAGCTGGGTAAGGTCATTGTTGGCAAATGCATCACGCATTTTATAATAGCAGGCAAAATCAAACGCGCTTGCTTCAGCGCTATTGGCCCAGGTTTCAAGCGTAGCAGCATTCCCATCCCAGTATTCTCCCACAGTAAATCCACCCACTGCATTCTTAAAGTTTTTCACCACCCATGGGTCAAAACCTTTTACCATGTCAAACCTCCAGCCGTCGAAGCCCATAGTGTTTTTATAATACTTAGCAATTGAGTTGCTGTTATTGTACAGCCAGTTCTGTACATATACCTTATCATGGCACAGATCAGGATAGCCTCCAAAAGTACCCGCGTCAGAAGCATGTACATCATTGGGATGGAAATCATTATACGAACGTGCAAACATACCTGAAGCAGGCTGAAAGTTGGTCCAGGTATTGCCACCCGTATAAGGATTATATTGTGATGCCCCACCACTGCTGTGGTTAATAACAATATCCGCAATAACGCTCAGGTCATTATTATGTGCAGTGGTGATGAGCGATTGAATTTCGGCCAGGGACCCAAAACGAGTTTCGGTGTTACCCATCTGGTTATAGCTACCAAAGTCGAAATAGTCAAAAGGGTCATATCCCATAGAATAGCCACCACTTTGCCCTTTTGTAGCAGGCGGAAGCCAGATAGCATCTATACCTGCCGATGCCCATGATGGCACTTTAGCTTTAATAGTGTTCCACCAGCTGCCGCCACCCGGTACATCCCAGTAAAAGGCCTGCATCATAACTTTGGTCCCTGCCGACCTGCTGGTTGAATAAGAGTTGTCTGAAGCGGCTGCTTCCGGCGCAGTAGCCTCCTGAAGATCAGGCTCATTGCTGCACGCCAATACCAGCGCCACAGCAAAGAAAGTAAATATATATTTCATAATTAAAAGGTTTTGATTATGAAATAATTTAGAGATATATCGTTTTCGTAAACGCTATTTTAAGTCAGGTTTAACACTACAACGTTGTAATGTTGATAAAGAGGTACAAAAAAGAGCCTTCTTACACAGAAGACTCTTAATCAGGTAATTATATTTTAAATACTATACTTTCATCAGGTTGCGCGATATTACCAGTTTTTGAATCTCGGTAGTACCCTCGCCTATTGTACATAATTTGGAATCACGGTAGAATTTCTCTACAGGATAGTCTTTGGTGTAACCGTAACCGCCATGTATCTGTACAGCCTCATTAGCTACTTTTACGCAAACTTCGGAGGAATACATTTTAGCCATCGCACCCATGGTTGTAACGGGCTTATGGTTGTTTTTAAGGAAAGCCGCTTTATGCAGCAATAGTTCTGACGCTTCAATCTCGGTAGCCATATCAGCAAGCTTAAAACCTATACCCTGAAACTGCCCTATAGGCTGTCCAAACTGGTGCCTCTCTTTTGAGTATTTAAGTGCAGCCTCATAAGCGCCTTTTGCAATACCCAATGAAAG
>JAEWKB010000281.1 GCA_023386255.1 Bacteroidota bacterium | reverse complement strand
CTGCAAATATACTCCGTGCTCTTCCGAATACGGAAAATACATATTGTTGGCTACTTCTTTCCAGCTTTTCAGTTCCTCTGCCGATAGCTTCACCTTATCCATAATGCGACTATGGTCGGTTGCATATTCATTCTTTACCCTGTCTATCTGCTCCACGGCATAATCAATACACCACTTGGCGATATAGTTGGTATAGAAGTTATTGTTAATATTGTTCTCGTACTCATTAGGGCCTGTTACCCCTAAAATAACATATTTGTTCTTATTGGCTGAGAATGTAGCCCTCTGGTGCCAGAAACGCGCAATGCCTATTAGCACCTCCAGCCCCTTTTCAGGAATATAGCTGTAATCGCCGGTGTAGCGGTAGTAGTTGTATATGGCAAAAGCAATGGCGCCATTGCGGTGTATTTCCTCAAAGGTAATCTCCCACTCGTTGTGGCACTCCTCGCCGTTCATGGTAACCATAGGGTATAGTGCTGCACCGTTTTTAAACCCAAGCTTTTCGGCATTCTCTATGGCCTTGCCTAGCTGGTTGTAGCGGTAGGTAAGCAGGTTACGCGCCACCTGCTGGTCTTTAGTTGCCATGTAAAAAGGTATGCAATATGCTTCGGTATCCCAGTACGTGCTGCCTCCGTATTTTTCGCCGGTAAAGCCCTTCGGGCCTATGTTCAGCCTTGGGTCTTTGCCCAGGTACGTTTGGTTCAGCTGGAAGATATTGAAACGTATGCCCTGCTGTGCCTTTACATCACCGTCAATGGTTATATCGGCCATTTCCCAGATGGCAGCCCAGGCCTGCTTCTGCTCATCGAGCAATGCATCATAGCCTTTGGCCTTAGCACCTGCTATTACATTTTTAGCCGCGTCAATCAGCTTATCATTGGCATGGTTAAGCGAAACAGTGTAACCACCAAATTTAACTATTGCTGCTGTTTCGCCCTGGCCTGCCTCAACACTATATGTAAGTTGTATTTTATCTTTAGACTTTTCTGTATTTTCAGGAGAAAGGTTTTGCTCTTTGCCGTTCAGCAAAATGCTGTTGTGCATAAAGGCTGCCACGTTAAAGTGGGTTTTGAATGTACGGGCTACTACAAAGGCTTCATTACCCGAATGCTGCACATCAAGCGGCTCCCAAAACGATTCTTCCCAGTTGGCATCTTCGTTCTTAACGCTGCCGTCAACATACGGTTTAAAAGTAATTTTTGCCGGACCCTTTAGAGGCGTTACCTGATAGTTGATTACCCCAAGCTCATCAGCCACCAGCGAAAGGAAGCGGGTAACATTTACCGCTACCTCAACCCCATTTTTCAATACAGCTTCAAACGAGCGGTTGTACCAGCCTTCCTTCATGTTCAGCTCGCGGCGGAACTTCCTTACCTCACGGCATGCGTTCAGGTCAAGGCTTTCGTCGTTTATTTCTATGTCTATACCTATCCAGTTGGGTGCATTGAGTACTTTCGCAAAATATTCCGGATAGCCATTTTTCCACCATCCCACTTTTGTTTTGTCCGGATAGTATATCCCTCCTATGTAGCTCCCCTGAAAGGTCTTCCCGCTGTAATTTTCCTCAAAGTTGGCACGCTGGCCCATGGTGCCGTTGCCTATGCTGAACAGGCTTTCGGACGCCTCTACCCTTTCTGCCTCAAAACCCTCTTCTATTATCAACCAATTGTCCGGTACTATATAATCCTGGTTCATTTTATTTATTAATCAATTTGCTTAAAAAATCTTCTTTTATCTCTGTAAAATCGGCAAACACATATTGAGCTTCGCCTAAAATGGCTTTGTCGCCTATGCCTATGCTTACCATACCTGCAATGTTTGCTGCCTGCACGCCTGCCACCGAATCCTCAAACACTATTGAATCTCCAACAGATGTCCCCAACAGTTGCGCCGCCCTCAGGAACACCTCAGGATCGGGCTTAGCGTTGGTAACATCATTTCCGTCTACAATGGCATCAAAATAATGCAGTATGTTAACTTTTTCCAGTATTGGCCTGGCATTTTTGCTTGCCGAGCCCAATGCTATCTTTTGGTTTTGGGCTTTTAAAAACTGCAGCACCGGCACCACGCCGTGCAGTATCTCCTCTTCATTCATGTTGGTGATGTAGCCCAGATAATCCTCGTTCTTTTCCACCAGCCACCTGTCTTTGTCCTCCTGTGTGGCTTCTACGCCGCCCAGCCCCAGGATAATATCAAGCGAACGCACCCGGCTTACGCCTTTTAGCTGCTCGTTATGTTCGTGCGTAAAATCGATACCCAGTTGTCCGGCTATCTTCTGCCATGCCAGGAAGTGGTACTTGGCAGTATCTACTATAACCCCGTCCAGGTCGAAAATAAATGCTTTTTGGTTCATTAATTTTTTGATTGATTTGATTGATTGATGTTAATTGTGGCTTTGTCATTTACGGTAAGGGCTATAAATCCGGCTAGGACCATTGATATACCGCCAATAAGCAGCGCATAAACCGGCTCATTATTGAAAAAGTATGAGACCAGGAAGCCCAGTATAGATGCCGCCAACAGCTGCGGTATCACCACAAAGAAGTTGAATACACCCATATAGTACCCCATTTTAGAGGCAGGCAAAGAGCCTGAAAGCATTGCGAAAGGAATTGACAATATACTGGCCCATGCTATGCCCACGCCTATCATGGAAAAGTCATACATATAAAAGGTAAAGCCGCCTATGCTGAATATTTCGGTATTGAATGTGCCTGAGTTACCCAGGAAGTAGATAGATGCTAAGCCAAGGCCACCGGCAGCAAGCGCAAGAAAATGGGTAAACTTCCTGCTGGTTTTACGGGCTATTACAGGAAGCAGGAACGCCGCTATAGCACCAACAAGGTTGTAATTCGCAAACATTTCATTAACTACATTGGCACCCGTATTGTAGGCTACCGATGTGGTGTCGGTGGTTTTAAATATATGCTCAGTTACCGCGCCGGTAGTATATATCCACATTGAGAACAGCGCAAACCAGGTAAAGAACTGCACTACCGCCAGCTGCTTCATTACTTTTGGCATCGACTGGAAGTCGTTCATTATGGTTACAAACCCGTTATTGTACCTGCCGCTTTTTTGGAACAAGCCCGAAATGATAAGCGCCACACCACCCGTGCTTATAAGCCCAAGCGATAAAACATAAAGGTCTTTTTTCAGTTGGTAGTTGTATATAAACCAGGTAAAAACTAACCCTACAGCCAGCGCAATAAGCCCAATGGTTAGATGCCTGCTGCCGTTGGCTGTAAACCACCTATTCGATTTTTCTTCTTCTTTATACGTTTCCTTTTCAGCGTCTTCAAACGCTTTCAGCTCTTCGGGCGAATATTCCTTTGTGGTGAATATGGTCCACAATACAGAAATTATAAATGCTGCCCCGCCAATGTAGAAAGAGTATTTTACCGAATCGGGGATTTCGCCGGCCGGGGCTGTGTTGGCTACGCCGAAGTAGGTAAAGATATTAGGCAGCTTAGATGCAACATAAGCGCCTATACCAATAAAAAAGCTTTGCATGGCAAAACCTGCAGTACGCTGTTTATCCGGGAGCACATCGCCTACAAAAGCACGGAATGGCTCCATCGAGATGTTTATGGAAGCATCGAGTATCCAGAGCATGCCTGCCGCAAACCAGAGCGCCGGAGAGTTGGGCATAATGAAAAGCGCTACCGATGCCAGCAAGGCACCCAACAGGAAATAAGGCTTACGCCTGCCCAGTTTGGTCCAGGTACGGTCGCGAAAATATCCTATAATTGGCTGTACTATAAGGCCTGTAAGGGGCGCGGCTACCCACAGCGCGGGGATGTCGTCAATTTCGGCACCCAGTGTCTGGAATATTCGGCTTACGTTGGCATTCTGGAGGGCAAAACCCATTTGTATCCCCAGGAAACCGAAACTCATGTTCCATATTTCCCAGAAACCTAATTTACGCTTTTCCATTATCGTAATTTAATGGTTTATACTACGATAAGCGCGTTACTGCTTATCAAAACTTAAGGGTGCGAAGTGAAGTATAAGCTTTGATAATAAGGCAAATATAGGAGGTTTTTTATTCCGATAAAGTTTTCCTGCAAAAAAAATTCCGGTCATTTTGCAGGAATAAAATTTATAAATTATTAACTATCAAATAATTATCCGAAACTACAACGTTGGCGTAGATTCTCTTTCTACCAAGTGGGTCTCAATTACTTCGGTACGGTACTGCTCGTCTTCTTCCTCCATCTCAAGCCTTTCTATAAGCATTGTGGCGGCCTTTCCACCCATCTTTATTCCGTTTTGGCTTACTGTAGTTATAGAAGGGGTGGAATATTGGGAAATAATACCATCGGTAAAACCTATTACCGACAGTTCCTCAGGCACTTTAATACCCATTTTTGTTGCCAGCTTAATACTGGTTACGGCAAAAAGCTCATTTACCGCAAATATGGCGTCAGGCCGGTTCTGCTGCAGCAATGCCTCGATTTTAGATGCGCAGTTCTCTATATCCTCTATCTTAACGATAAGATTTTCATCTACTTCAATATCGCGGTCATGCAGCGCATTTATATATCCGTCGGTACGTAGCTTGCCCACACTTACATAATCAACCGTAGTAACAAGCGCTATCTTTTTAAAGCCTTTGTTCACCAGGTAATCAACAGCTTCATAAGCAGCCATCTGGTCATCAATAATAACCTTATCGCACAGTACATCGTTGGTAACCCTGTCAAACATCACTACAGGCATTCCCTGGTTTATTACTTCCTGTATATGGTGGAAATCCTTTTTCTGCTGTGTTTCTTTGGATAGCGACATGATAAACCCGTCGGTACTGCCGGTAGCCAGCATCTCCATGTTTATAACTTCCTTATCAAAAGATTCATCCGAAAGGCACACAATAACGTTATACCCGTGCTCATTGGCTACCTGCTCTATACCGCTTATAACCGTGGCAAAAAAATGGTGTACAATTTCAGGGATAATTATCCCTATTGTCTTGGTTTTCTTGTTCTTAAGGCTCAGCGCTATATTGTTCGGGCGGTAATTATATAATTTGGCAAATGCCTGTACCTTCTGCCGAGTATCTTCGCTTATTTCCGGGCTGTTGCGCAGGGATTTTGACACTGTTGATATAGAGACATCAAGTTCTTTGGCAATTTGTTTAAGGGTGACCTTTCTTTTCATTAAATTTAAGGAAAAAGGGTGTAAGTTTATTATTATGGAAATAAAGGTAAAAGATATTTTTATTAATAGCAATTATCTTACTGAATTTGTGCGAAATGCAGAAAGTTTTCAACACGACAACGTTTTCGCAACCCCGTAAATACGAAAACGTTTTTTTCTTAACCTTATTTACATAATTTTAACATTGCGAAGTGAATTATAAGCAACCAAAAAGCAAAATTAACCTAAACAACTTGTATGAAAACAATGTACCAAAAGTTTTTACTTTTATTACTGATGTTGCCCCTTACAGCGCTCGCACAGAGCACGGTAACGGGTAATGTTCGTGATAATGCCACCGGTGAGCCTTTACCCGGAGTAAATGTAACTGTTGAAGGCACAACAAACGGCACTTCGACCGACATGGACGGTAATTTTACGCTATCCAACGTCAGCACCGGAAGCCGCCTGGTTTTCAGCTTCATAGGCTACGCCAATTATGCAGTTGAATATACAGGGCAGTCCGGCATCAGTGTTTCGCTTACAGAAGACACCAGGCAACTTGAAGAAGTGGTTGTCATTGGTTACGGTACGGTTAAGCGTAAAGATGCAACCGGATCATTAACACAGGTTACATCAGAAGAGTTTAACCGTGGAGCTGTAATTACACCTGAAAACCTTATACAGGGCCGCGTACCGGGTGTGGTAATCAATACCAGTGGTGCGCCGGGTTCCGGTTCAGCCATCAGGATCAGGGGAGGCGCTTCGCTAAACGCATCCAACGACCCGCTGATTGTAATAAACGGCCTGCCTATAAGCAATAATAACGCAGGCGGTGCAACCTCTATCCTTGCCTCTATAAACCCTAACGACATTGAGTCGTTTACAGTACTTAAAGACGCTTCTGCTACAGCTATTTACGGCTCAAGGGCGTCAAATGGTGTTATCATCATCACTACTAAAAAAGGTAATAATGATTTGGCGGTTGAATATAACTTCCAATATGGTTCAGGTAAAGTTGCCAATAAGATTGATGTTTTCAGCGCTGATGAGTTCAGGGCGCAGATAGCAGAGAGGGAACCGTCCAGGGTTGCGCTGCTTGGCACCGCCAATACCGACTGGCAGGATGAAATATACAGAAGGACAGACCTTATAGACAATAACATATCAATAAGGGGTTCATTATTTAAAGCAGTACCTGCACGTTTATCTATAGGTAATACCTATCAGGAAGGATTAAGGTTAACCAACGACTTTAACAGGACTACAACATCACTATCACTTAACCCAAGCTTTTTTGATAACCACCTGAGAATAAACGTTAACGCTAACTACTCGAACGAGCGCAACAGGTTTGCCGATGGAGTTGAGGGCGCGGCCATACGTTTTGACCCTACACAGCCGGTTTATGACAACAGCCTTAACTTTGGCGGTTTCTTCCAGTATACATACAATAACGGGCAAAACCTTACCGCCAACCAGGCAAGGAACCCTGTAGCATCTTTGCTGCAAAGGTACAATGCATCTAAAGTAAACAGGGTTTACGGAAATGCAGAATTAGATTATAAACTACACTTCCTTCCTGAGCTTAGGGCGGTTGTTTTTATGGGATATGACGAGACTAAAGGCGAGGGTGTGAACATTGCCGATGTAAGGAGCGCAAACGGATTTATAAACAATGATATTCCTTTCGGAAGCGAAACGTATTATACCAGCTACCGCAAAAACGTAAACCTTAACGCCTACCTTAACTACAGGAAAGCATTCGGCAGCCTTGACCTTGATGCTACCGCAGGTTATGACTACCAGAAATTTTCATCTGAAGACTACAACACAGGCGATATTGCCAACCCTAACTCTATAGCAGACGTTAATACCGCACCGGATATTGTGCTTGTAGGTTTCTTTGGCCGTGCCAACTTTAACCTTAGCAACAAATACCTGCTTACACTGTCATACAGGCACGAGGCATCATCAAGGTTTAGCGAAGACAACCGTTGGGGTAGTTTCCCTGCAGCATCATTAGCATGGAAGCTTAATGAGGAATTCTTTCAGGGTTCTAACCTTGTAAGCGACCTTAAACTAAGGGTTAGCTGGGGTGTAACAGGGCAGCAGGATATTTCTGCCGCTTACAGCTACCTTTCACGCTATGTGCTTTCGCAGCCTACATCACAATACTACTTTGGCTCGGTTCCTTACCTTACCGGTGTGGGCCAGTTCATAAACCCTGACATCAGGTGGGAAGAAACCACACAATACAACGCGGGTATAGACTATGGCCTGTGGAATAACAGGATAAGCGGTTCCCTTGATGTGTTCTACAAACAGTCAGACGACCTGTTGACTTTCGGCCCTGTAGCCGATGGGTCTAACTTTGGTAACCAGGGCTTCCAGAATGTGGGAAGCTTTACTACCAAAGGTATTGAATTTGGTATTAACGCGGCAGTAATAGACCGCGAAAGCCTTAAGTGGGATGTTAACTTCAACGCGTCTCACTACCAGAGAGAGATCAAAGAACTTATCAATAACAGCGATATCCCTACCGGTGGTATATCGGGTGGTACAGGAACAAACATACAGTTGCTGAAAGAAGGCTACAACCCATCATCTTTCTACGTGTACAAACAACTGTATGATGCCAGCAACAACCCTATTGAAGGCGCTTATGCAGACCTTAACGGCGATGGCACCATTAATGAAAGAGACAGGTACATTTATAAAAATGCCGATCCTAAAGTAACATTGGGCTTTTCATCAAACCTTTACTTTAAAGGTTTCGACTTTTACTTTAACCTTAGGGCAAACATTGGCGGAAGGCTTTACAACAACGTAAACTCAAACCTTGCGCAGTGGGACAGGCTGGTTGACCAGTCGGCACTCGGAAACATCCCTACATCAGTACAGGACTCTAACTTTAACGTAGTAGGTGACAGGGTGTTGCTATCAGACTATTATGTAGAAAATGCTTCGTTCCTGAGAATGGATAACGTAACTTTGGGTTACACTTTCAATAACTGGACAAACGAGAAGACATCTTTAAGGATATATACGGGTATGCAAAATGTGTTTGTACTTACAGAGTACAGCGGCCTTGACCCTGAAGTATTTGGAGGTATAGATAATACTATCTACCCAAGGCCGAGGACTTTCCTTGTAGGTGCAAATCTAAAATTTTAAAAAAATGAAAATGAAAAAGTATTTTAACGTATTTTATTTCATGAGCATGCTGTTAGTACTAAGCTCATGTACCGATGACTTAAACGTTACCCCCGAGGATGATGATGAGTTGCTGGCAGAGGAGTTTTATTCCAGGCCCGGTGCTTACAGAAATGCCATGGCAGGGGTGTATGGCAACCTGGCAGTTACAGGATCGGGTGATGCGGGTTCCAGCAACATTGCCGGCCTAGACCCGGGAACCAGCCAGTACGGCCGATGCCTGTGGTACCTGCAGTGCCTTGCTACCGATGAAGCTATATGGAGCTATGAAGCTGACCCCGGCGTAAGGGAAATACAGCGCGGCATCTGGACAAGCAGCAACCCTGTTTTCCAGGGAATGTTTAGCCGTGCCATGTTTGAAGTTACACTTGTAAACGAATTTTTAAGGCAGTCTGCACCCGAAAAACTTGCGGCAAGGGGTGTTACAGGAGATTACCTGGCGGAGATACCGCAGTTTAGGGCTGAAGCAAGGCTGATGAGGGCGCTTGCCTACTATCACCTTATGGACCTGTTTGGCAAAGCTCCTTTTGTTACAGAAAATGATCCTGTAGGAGTTACCTTTAAAGGGCCTGAATACAACCGCCAGCAGCTGTTTGATTTTATTGAAGATGAAATTACAGCCATTATGCCGGAGCTGTTGCCTGCACACTCTGCCGCTACAAACCCTAACCTGTACGGAAGGGCAGACCAGGGCGTTGCCATGATGATACTTGCCAAAATTTACCTTAATGCACAGGTATATACAGGACAGCCAAGGTATGATGACTGCCGTGTAATGTGCGAAAACATTATTGCTGCCGGCTACACGCTTGCCAACAACTACCTTAACAATTTTAATGCTGATAACAACAGCAATGAAGCAAGAAATGAAATTATTTTTGCTTTACAGTCAGACGGTAATGCCACACAGGCTTATGGACCAACAACAGTAATGATAAACGGTTCGATAGGATCGCTGGAGGCTAACGGTACCGCTCTTGGAGTGGGTGCAACAGGCTGGGGCGGCGCTATAAGGGTAAGGAGTCAGTTCTCACAAAAATTTGCGGGAAGCGCTTTTGCTAATGATGAGCGCAATACACTTATAGGTGCCGGAAGGACCATTAATGTTACTGACATTGACGATAAAGCTACAGGATTTATTGTAGAAAAATATTCAAACAGGTCTTCTACGGGTGTGGCAGGGTCAAACTCAACATTTGTTGATACTGATTTCCCTCTGTTCCGCCTTGCAGACGTTTACCTTATGTATGCTGAGTGTGTGCTGAGAGGCGGCGGCGGCGATGCAGGACTGGCACTTACCTATATTAATGACTTAAGGGAAAGGGCAAATAACGGTACATCTGCCAATATAGTAGCCGGGCAGCTTACCCTTGATTTTATCCTTGATGAAAGGGCAAGGGAACTGTACTGGGAATCGCACAGGAGGCAGGACCTTATCCGCTTTAACAGGTTTACCGGCGGTACTTACAATTGGGACTGGAAGGGCAACGCTGTAAACGGCGCATCTATCCCTACCCACTTTAATGTTTACCCATTACCGCTAAACAGCTTATTTGCAAACACCAATTTAATACAAAACCCTAATTACTAATATTTACACCCGATAATATGAAAACGAGAATTAAAATAGCCTTAACAGCCCTGGTATTTACAGGCCTATGGTCTTGTACTGATGATGATAACTTTATGCTTACACAGCAGCAGGGAAGCTT
>JAEWKB010000168.1 GCA_023386255.1 Bacteroidota bacterium | reverse complement strand
GGAAGATACCCGGCGCAGGCAAAGCCCTTAAAGATGTAGAGATTGAAGATGATGCCTTTAAGCACATTGAAGCCATAATACACTCAATGACTCCGGGTGAACGCAGCAAGCCTGCAACTATTGATGCCAGGAGGAAAAACAGGATTGCAAAAGGAAGCGGGACATCTATACAGCAAGTAAACCAGCTGCTGAAACAGTTTGACCAGATGAGCAAAATGATGAAGATGATGCAGGGAGGCGCCGGAAAGAACCTGATGAGGATGATGGGAGGCATGAAAGGCATGAGGCCGTAACAGCAAAACAGAAAAAATTAGTTTCAGGTTTCAGGTTTCAAGTTGCCACTCGTGCTGTAATTGAGTGAGAACCTGAAACCTGAAACCTGAAACAATATATAACAACACAACACACTTATCTAACTACTTTATGATTTTATTAGACGGAAAAAAAACATCGGAAGACATTAAGAATGAAATTGCCGCCGAAGTGCAGCGCATGAAGGACAATAAAGAGAAAGTCCCTCATCTTGCTGCAGTTATTGTAGGTAATGACGGTGCCAGCCTTACCTACGTTGGGAGCAAAGTGAAGGCTTGCGAACGTGTAGGCTTTGAGTCTACACTTATTAAATTGCCAAGTACAACATCTGAAACAGAGCTATTAAAAGTAATTAAGAAGCTTAATGAAGATGATGACATTGATGGCTTTATTGTTCAGCTTCCTCTGCCAAAGCAAATTGATACCCAAAAAGTGATTATGGCTATTGACCCAAGTAAGGATGTAGATGGCTTCCATCCTGAGAACTTTGGTAAAATGGCGCTTGATATGACTACATTCATTCCTGCTACACCATTCGGTATCCTGGAACTGTTAGAGCGTTATAATGTAAAGACCGAAGGCAAGCATACTGTGGTAATAGGTCGCAGCCACATTGTGGGCAGGCCAATGAGCATTTTAATGGGCAGGAAAGGATTTCCGGGTAACAGTACTGTAACCCTTACTCACAGCCATACTAAAAATATAGCCCAGATTACTACTCAGGCTGATATTATTATTACAGCCCTTGGTGTACCTAATTACCTTAAAGCTGAAATGGTTAAAGATGATGCTGTTATAATAGATGTGGGTATAACCCGTGTAACCGATGATTCTGAAAAAGGATACCGCATTACCGGTGATGTTGATTTTGAAAATGTAAGCAAAAAAGCATCTTTTATCACACCGGTTCCTGGCGGTGTGGGCCCAATGACTATAGCCATGCTGCTGAAGAACACGCTGTTGGCAAGGGAGCAGAAAAGAAACAGATAAATAAAAAAGTCCATGTAATCATGGGCTTTTTTTTATGGCACGAAAATTGTTTGTAGGAAAAGTATCATCAATCAAAAAACAAACATGGTTAAAAAGTACTTTCTGTGGTTATTATTAGCACCCTTCCTGGTACTATCGCAAACAAAACTGGAAAAGAAGGAGGCCCTTCAAAAACAAAAGATACTGTTTTCTGTAAAACCGCTGCAAAAAGATTTTACAGAAACAATAGTGTTTGAGGATTCCTTTGACCAGATACTAGTTCCTGTAAAAATAAACGGGAAGACATATAATTTTATGTTCGATACTGGTGCGGTAACAGTACTTTCAGCCTCACTGCGGGAGGATTTAGCTCTACAGCCACTATTCAGCAATGATTTAAGAGATGGGTCGGGTACTGTACAGCAACAGCAAATTTATTCACTTCCTCCTGTACAGCTGGGTAGTATCACGTTTAATAACGTTAGCGGCGCGGTAATAGATATGTCTAAGTTCAACAAGACATTCTGCATTAAAATAGATGGTATTTTCGGAACAAACATCATGCGTACCTGCCGCTGGAAAATCGACTATTCAAATAAGCAGCTTACTTTCTCGGATAGAAAAATAAAGCCTTCAGGGAAAGTTTTGGAAATAGATTTTGAAGAAGGATTTTCAGGCAGCCCTATGCTTAATCAGCGCATGGGCGGATATAATTTTGTGTCATTAATGGACACAGGCTATAACGGAATGTTTGCCTTGCCCGACAGCCTGTACTTTAAGAGCACTAAGGCTAAAGCGCTAAAGGCACATAAAATATGCGGTAAAAGCAGCCTTACGCTGTTTGAAGACAAGCCTACTACTGAGCACTTGGTTTTGCTGGACAGTATCTATATAGGCAAGCATCTTATAAAAAACAAAACGGCAAGGATAGAAGGCGATATGCTGCTTATAGGCAATAAATTTTTTAAAGATTTCGGAGAAGTTATCATAGACTGGAATAAGCAAAAATTATATTTAGCTGATGTACCAGTTAGAGAAGATAAAGAATATGAAGTTTTCGGCTTCACGCCTTTGCGTACAGATGCAGGTGTTAGTGTAGGTACTTTGTGGGAAAACAGCAATGCGCAGCAGCTGGGCATGGAGCTTGGAGATGCCATAACTGATATAAACGGCGTTAATGTAATTAATGCGCCCCAGGAAATCTGGTGTACCGTTGTAGCTCTGTTTAAAGAAGATAACGCACGAGAAATATCTGTAAGCATACGTAAGAAAGATGGTTCAGAGAAAAGCATGCTTCTAAAAAAATATAATGCATTTCGTTAGTATATTTGAGTTAGTTAGTTAAAAAGCCCCAAAAGGGGCTTTTTATTGTTAGAAATCAGTGGAAGTGCTGAGTTCTTTCCATGCTTCAATTTCGCTATGCAGAAATTCCATCTTCTGTTTGGCTAGCGCTAACGCATCATTACCAAGGAAAAGGTATAGTGGTGCGTTTTCAGCATCCGCAGCCTTTAATACCGCAGCTACACCTTTTTCAGGATCGCCGGGCTGGTTACCCCTTATCTCATTTTCGTGTGCTTCCTGCATAGCCCTGACCTCTTTGTATTCAGCAATCTGATTTTTTGGTGTTACCAGTGAATCTGATTCCAGGAAATTAGTCCTGAAGTAGCCGGGCAGCACAAGTGTAACCTTAATCCCGAAAGGCTTAGCTTCAAGGGCAAGAGATTCTGTAAAACCATTAACCGCAAATTTTGTAGAACAATATATGCCAAAGGCAGGAAAAGCGCCGGTTACACCTGCAATAGATGAGAAGTTAAAGATGTGTCCTGAACCCTGTTTTCTCAGGTAGGGCATTACCTGGCGAATCACATTAAGTGTACCAAAAACATTTACCTCATAATTTTGACGGGCTTCTGCGTCGCTTAGCTCTTCAATGCCTCCTACAAGTCCATAACCTGCATTGTTAACTACATTGTCTATCCTGCCAAATTTTTCTATAGTAGCTTCAATGGCCAGGGCAACAC
>JAEWKB010000073.1 GCA_023386255.1 Bacteroidota bacterium | reverse complement strand
GTGTTGTACTGCTTCATTAGCGGGGTTTCTTTTGCCTGTTTTTCTTTCGTAGCTGCCAAGGGTTTACGTATTACATTAACAGGCCGAATTTAATCAAATCTGCAAAAAGAATAAGCCGCTGTTGGTAAATGGTGGATAACTTAAAACAGAATGCTACTTTTGCAGAATATTACCTACAGCATGAGAAAACTGGCTAACGACGAACTGGGGCGCAAGAGCATAGAAGATTTTAAGCAAGCAAAAAAAACGCCGCTTATAATTATACTTGATGACATACGGAGCCTGCACAATATAGGTTCGGTTTTCCGTACTGCCGATGCTTTTCTTGTAGAGAAAATTTACCTGTGCGGCATAACAGCCACACCACCCAATAAAGAGATACACAAAACTGCCCTGGGTGCTACCGATACCGTTGCCTGGGAGTACCAGAAGAACGTAACAGAGGTAATTGAATTGCTTAAAGCTGAAAGTATTTCGGTATGGGCTATTGAACAGGTAGAGAATGCCGTATTTTTGAATGAATTTACCCCTGAAAAAAATAAGAAATACGCCCTTGTTTTCGGCAATGAGGTTAAAGGGGTATCTCAGGAAGCAATAAAACTATGTGATGGCAGCATTGAAATTCCTCAGCTGGGAACTAAACATTCCCTCAACATTTCGGTAAGCGCCGGTATTGTAGTGTGGGATATCTTCCAAAAAAACTATACAGCAGGAACATTGTAAGGTTTTTTTATATTTTTACAGGATGAATGTTCTGCGATTATTTTACATCCTGATATTGCCTGCAATTGTACTGCTGCCACAGCACCTTTCGGCGCAGAACGTGGCACCCGTACTTACTGCCACAGGCAACCAGGCGTACTGTCCGGGTTCGCCTATGGATATTGTTACTGATTTCAACATTGTTGACCCTGACGATACCTCCATTAATGCCATTTATATCCAGATATCTTCAGGTTACGAAAATGGTGAAGATGTTTTGAGCCTTAGTACCGGCCATGCAGGCATAACTACGGTATGGGACCCTGTTGCGGCAAAACTCACCATAAAAGCAACAAATGGCCAGCCTGTACTTTACACCCAGCTTATTGCCGCTGTAAAAGATGTGGTGTATAATAACACCTCGGCCAATCCTACATCAGGCACACGTACGTTCTCTATAACTGTAGGGCAGGCCAACTACCTGGCATCTACAGGCCACTATTATCAATTTGTGCCGTCAATAGGAATAAGCTGGCTTACTGCTAAAAATGCTGCCGCATCAAGCACTTACTATGGCTTACAGGGCTATCTTGCCACACTTATGTCGGCTGAAGAGGCTCAATTGTGCGGTGAGCAGGCTACCGGCACCGGCTGGATAGGCGGTACTGACGAAGCAACTGAGGGCGTATGGAAATGGGTAACAGGCCCTGAGGCGGGTACTGTTTTCTGGAATGGTAATGCAGGCGGGTCAAGTCCAAATTTTGCGTTCTGGAATAATGGCGAACCTAATAATGCCGGCGATGAAGATTATGCACACATTACTGCACCCGGAGTGGGCATACCCGGATCCTGGAACGACCTGAAAGTTACCGGGGAGCCAAGCGGAAATTATCAGCCAAAGGGTTATATAGTGGAATATGGCGGCATGCCGGGCGACCCGGTGCTTAACATATCAGCTACTTCTTCTAATACCTTAAACAAACTGGTATCAACAACAGATGCGGCAAGCTGCGGCCCCGGAAGTGTAACCCTAAGTGCATCTGCTACAGGGACAATGGCTTACTGGTATGCAACACCTACGGGAGGAACACCAATAGCTACAGGATCAGGCTTTACTACACCCACATTGTCTGCCACTACTACCTATTATGCCTCTGCCCATGGGGCCGCATGCAACGCCCCCAGGACACCAGTGGTGGCTCAGGTAAATAGTGCACCCACAATTACAGCGGCCTCACCTGTTTTAATATGCAGCGGTACCGCTGTAACACTCCAGGCTACGGCATCGGCAGGTGTGGTTAAATGGTATGATGCAGCTACAGGCGGTACTTTAATTGGCACAGGAACTACGCTTAACCGCCCCGCCATAACAGCCGACACCGTTTTTTATGTTGAAGCAGATAACAATGGCTGCACCAGCAACAGGATACCTGTTACCGTAAGCGTAGGCGGCACACCACAAGTTACTGATGAAACCGTGTACATGTGCCAGAACAGCAGCATTACACTTGACGCAGGAATCACCGGCGTAACCTATCAATGGCCCGGAAATATTGCTACCCGTACATTTGCTGTAACCGCACCGGGAACATACAGTTTAGTGGTTACATCATCTCTCGGATGCAGCGCCACCAAGACCTTTACCGTAATTGAAAGGCTTGCACCGGTAGTAGCTTCGGTTAATGTTGACGAAACCACAGTAACCGTTAACCTGCAAAATCCCGATATGGAAAATTATGAGTTCTCGCTTGACGGAATTAATTACCAGCCATCAAACATATTTACTGATGTAGCAGCCGGACAGGGAACCATAACCGTAAGGGAGCGGCATTTTTGCGGATATGCTACTGAAACTTTCATGGTATATATTATTCCGACGTTCTTTACCCCGAACAACGATAACAGCAACGACGTTTTTACGATAAGCGGTTTACTATATTACCCCAATGCCAAAGCTTACATCTTTGACCGCTATGGGAGGCTGTTAAGGGAACTGAACCGCGCTAACCCATATTGGGACGGCACATTCAGTAATGAAAAACTTCCTGCTTCAGATTATTGGTACATTATAAAACTGGACGATTCACTCCCTGAAATTAGAGGGCATTTTTCGCTGTTACGCTAATTGCAGGATTTCTGCTGGTGAGTTAAGGATAAAATCTGGCGGCAGGTTGTTAATGGCTTCGGCCGAATCATAGCCCCAGCTTACCCATGCCACTGCAACACCACACTTGCGACAAGCTTCAATATCGCGGGCTTCATCGCATACATAGAGAATAGCTGACGTCGCCAGTCCTGTCTTCTTCAGGAATTTCTTTATCAATACATCTTTTCCAAAAACACTGCGGGAACAAAATATTTCTTTAGCGCCGGCTATGCCTTTCAGTTTCAGGAATGCCTCTATGGTTTGTTTTGAATTAGTGGAGATGATGGAGTAGCTAATACCTTTGGCTTCAAGCGCTTCAAACATTTCAGCAATGCCGGGATTAAGCTCAATTTCCTGTATCTTCTCCCTGTACTGTTTCACGACCTTAGCAGCCAGAAATGGTATCTTGTACAGCGGCACGTTAAGATACCTGCAGCGCTGCGGTATGCTAAGTGTGCGCAGGTGCTCCAGGTTTTCAGCCGTCATAGGCCTATAGCCTGATTTCTTGGCAAGGGCATTGTACAATTCAATAAATACTGCTTTGGAATCAACGAGCGTACCATCAAAATCAAATACCAAATGCCTTTGCGCTCCCATTACCCTTTCAGCTTTTGGTTGATCTGCTCCAAAATCGAGATGTAGTCTTCCTGGTTCTGTACAAAATCACGGTCCGACACGTCAATGATAAGAACATTAAGCCCCGCCTGCGATTTTATATACTCAAAATATCCACGGTTGATCTTCTCCAGGTAACCTGCATCAATATCCTGTTCGTAGCTGCGGCCGCGCTTTTTTATGTGCTGCAGCAGCCTCTCGGTATTCTGGTACAGGTATATATAGAGATCCGGTTTAGGCATTTCCTTATAAATGATGTCGAACAGCTTGCGGTACAGGCGGTACTCGTCTTCGCTTAGCGTTACCTTTGAAAAGATAAGCGACTTGAAGATATGATAGTCGGCTACTACAAAATCCCGAAATAGGTCGAACTGCGAAAGGTCATCGCTCAGCTGCTGGTACCTGTCGGCTAAAAAAGACATTTCCAGCGAAAAGGCATACCGGCTCTGATCCTTGTAGAACTTGGGAAGGAACGGGTTATCGGCAAAACGTTCCAGCACCAGCTTCGCATTGAAATCTTCGGATATTTTACCGGACAGCGTGGTCTTGCCCGCACCTATGTTGCCTTCTATGGCAATATAGTTGTATTGGCTGAGCTTTAAATCCTGTAACGGATGCCCAGGCATTAAAACCTTAGTTATACTACTTTCATCATCCGTTTCCTGAATCAGTTCATTTACATCCTTCTTCAGTACCGGGTGCTCCCAGTCGGGCTTCACGTCGCGCAGCGGATACAGTACAAACTTGCGTCCCTGCATACGCGGATGCGGCACATGCAGGCCCTCCTCTTCTATAACATCATTATTGAAAGCAATAATATCAATATCAATATTCCTGGCACTATAGCCTGTTTCCTCTCCCCGCACCCTGCCCAATTGTTTTTCGGCATTGAGAATATCGCTTAGTAACTGTTGAGGAGTTTTACAGGTGTGCACCAAAACAGCGCAATTGTAAAAATCATCACTCTTAAATCCCCACGAAGGTGTCTCATAAATAGCAGAAACCTTTACTACCGTAGCCACGTAGCTATGTATATAGGCAATACACGAATTTATATTCCCCTGCCTGTCACCACTGTTGCTGCCTATAGATAAAACCGCCTCGTTCTGAAATTTCATAGGGTGCAAAGTAAACAAAACAATTTTAAAGCTCCTGTACTATTTATCTTACTGTTAATAAGTTTCGGCTCAGGTTATTTTGTCCTCCAAAGCTTTATTAAATGTAACATATGCCGTACTTTTGGGACTTATACCCAAAATTAATTTTGATAGTATGCAATTTTTGAAAAATGTATTGTCCACAATAGTGGGATTGTTCGTATTCTGCTTTTTGTTCTTTATCCTTATACTGATTATAGGCGTTGCTGTGGGCAGCGGCAGTGAGGACACGGTGCTGGTAAAAGAGAACTCGGTTATAAACCTTGATATTACTAAAGTGCAGCATGATTATGCGGGGAGGTTTTATAATGACGAGTATAATTTCCTGAATGATGAACCTAAAGATGGCCTTATTAATGTGCTAAAAGCCATTGATGCAGCCAAAAAAGACAAGAAAATAAAAGGAATCACCCTTACCAATACTACATCTGGCCTTGGTATGGCGCAGACAAAAGCGTTGCGGGATAAGCTGGCCGATTTTAAAAAGTCGGGTAAGTTTGTAGTATCCTATGCAGACAACTACAGCCAGAGCGATTACTACCTCAGCTCGGTTGCTGACTCTGTTTATCTTAACCCTGTGGGTGAAGTGGAGTTTAAAGGATTATCATCAGAAGTGATGTTCTTTAAAGACTTCCAGGAAAAATCGGGTATAAAGTTTGAAGTGATACGCCATGGCAAGTACAAGAGCGCGGTAGAACCTTTCCTTAGCAACGAGATGAGCCCCGAGAACAGGGAACAGCTAACGGCGCTGCTAAATTCGGTATGGTCATCAATGGCTACAGATATAGCTAAAAGCCGAAAAATACCGGTTGAGGACCTTAACAGCATAGCGGAAAACCTTTCGGCACGTACTCCTGAAATGGCCAAAGCTGCAAAGCTTATTGATAAAATTGGATATGAAGATGAATTTGAGAACGGCATCCGAAAAGCACTTAAGATAAAGAAAGATGAAGAGATCAACTCGGTTGACATTCTTGATTATGTACAGACGGCTGAACTTGCTGAAATACTTGACGGAGGCAAAGACATCATAGCCGTCATCTATGCCCAAGGTGAAATAATGGGTGGCGAAGGCGACCTGAACATTATAGGCGAAGGCGCGATGAAGGAAGCACTGAAAGAAGCCCGCGAAGATGATGACGTAAAAGCTATAGTGCTAAGGGTGGACTCGCCTGGCGGAAGCGCACTTACATCTGAACTTATATGGAGAGAGATTGAGCTGACCAAAAAAATCAAGCCTGTGGTGGTGTCTATGGGTAACCTGGCAGCATCGGGCGGGTATTACATTTCATGCAACGCCAACAGGATATTTGCAGAGCCGAATACTATTACAGGCTCTATCGGAGTGTTTGGCGTATTGCCAAACCTTACTGAACTATCTAATAAAGTAGGTGTACACAGCGAACAGGTGAGCACACACCGTAATGCATCGGGCTATAGCCTTTTCAATCCGTTAGAGGCTAACACCAGGGCAGTGGTACAGGAAAGCGTAGAAAGGGTGTACAGCACATTTGTAAACCGTGTTGCCAAAGGCAGGAAGCTGACTTTTGAACAGGTTGACGCTATTGGCCAGGGCCGCGTGTGGAGCGGCGCCGATGCCATAAAAATAGGATTGGTGGATGAAATAGGCGGGCTTGACGCGGCTATAAAACATGCGGCTAAACTGGGTAAAACCACAAGCTACCATATAGAAGATTACCCTGAATATGAAATGACTTTTGAAAAGCTGCTGTCGGGAAGGATGCCTTTTGCGCAGACTAAAGAAGAATTTATTAAGGAAGAAGTGGGTGAAGAAAACTATCGCGTGATTGAACGAATGAGGCGTGCCACACAAATGAGAGGGGCGCAGGTTATACTTCCGTACGAAATAATCATACGCTAACAAACGTTGTAATAATAAACAAGACAAAGAGCCATGGCTAAGAAAATATTAAAATGGACCGGAGTTACTTTACTGGTCATCATAATACTATTGCTGGTAACTCCTTTCCTATTTAAGGACAAGATTGAGGAGATGGTACTAAAAGCCATTAACGAACAGGTAGATGCCAAAGTTAACTTTGAGGATGTAAGCCTAAGCCTTTTTAAGAGCTTCCCACAGGCCAATGTCACTATTGATAAGCTAAGCATTATTAACAAAGCTCCTTTTGAAGGCGATACTTTGGTGTACATGAGCGAGCTTAACCTTAAGATGTCGGTTAAAGAGCTTTTTAAAGGTGACGGCGAAGCTATGAGCGTGGAATCGCTTACTACAAAAGATGGCGTGGTGAATATCCTGTTCAATAAAGACGGGCTTGGCAATTTTGATATTGCACTTAAAGATAAAGAGGAAAAGCCCGGTGGCGAACCAAGTAAGCCTTTTGCGCTGAACATGCAGAACTATGAGGTACAGAACCTCCGTTTCCAGTACTACGATGAGCGCTCTAAAATGCGCATGGTGATAGACAGCCTTAACCACACCGGCAAGGGTAACTTTGCACAGAGCAAGCTGGACTTAGATACCCATACCACCGCAAAGCTTACCATGGATATGGACAAGACCAACTACATGCGCAATGTGGCGCTTAAGCTGGATGCCGTTCTGGGCCTTGACCTTGAAAAGAGTGTGTACAGCTTTAAGCAAAACAAGGCTATGATAAACCAGTTGCCGCTGGAGTTTGACGGCACTATTGGGCTTCTGGAGAGCGGCCAGCAATATGACCTTACATTTAAAACGCCAACGTCATCATTTAAAAACTTTTTAGGGCTGATACCCGAAAGTTACAGGGGTAACCTCGCGCAGGTACAAACCGAAGGTGACTTCACCATAAACGGGGTAGTGAACGGGGCAATGACCGAAACTACAGTACCAAAATTTAATATTGCCATAGCATCTAATAATGCTTCCTTTAAATATCCTGACCTGCCAAAATCGGTTCAGAATATTGTGATAGATACAAAGATAATTAACGAAACGGGGGTACTGAATGACACGTATGTAAATCTGGACAACCTGTCTTTCCGCATCGACCAGGATGTGTTTAATGCCAAAGCGAATATCCGCAATGTAGTGGAGAACCCGCTGGTGGATGCAAAACTGAAGGGAACAATCAACCTGACCAACTTTGCAAAGGCTTACCCTGTAAAGATGGATGTGCCGCTATCGGGCATGCTTAAGGCCGATGTGGAAACGAAGTTTGACATGCAATCGGTTGAAAAGGAACAATATGAAAAAATTGATAACCGCGGCAGCCTGAGCCTTACCGGCTTTACCTACTCGGGCGATGCCATGGCCAAGCCTATAACCATAAACCGTGCTGATGTACAGTTTAACCCAAGCAGGGTAAACCTGAGCCAGTTCAGCGCGAAAACAGGGAAGTCAGACATTGCTATTACAGGTACATTAGATAACTTCTACGGATTCATCTTTAAAGACCAGGTGCTTAAGGGCAACTTTAACATGAACTCCAACCAGCTCATGGTAGCCGATTTTATGGCACCTGAAACCAAACAGGTTACCACTAAAAAAGAAGACGGTACTAAAACTACCGAAACAAAGAAAACAGGCGATGCTGTAAAAATACCCGCTTTCCTTGATTGTACTATTACAGCGAAAGCAGGGACTGTGGTGTATGACAACCTGAACCTGAAGAATGTTTCGGGTAAAATGGTTATCCGTGATGAAGCAGTAGCGTTGCAGAATGTAAAGACTGATATCTTTGGCGGGCAGATTGGCGTAAACGGGAATGTATCTACAAAAGGCAAAACGCCGACGTTTAAAATGGACCTGACATTGAACAGGGTTGACATTGGCCAGTCATTCACACAACTGGATATGCTGAAATCAATAGCGCCGATTGCCGATGTTATTAATGGTAAACTTAATTCCACTATAAATGTATCAGGTAACCTTGATGCAAAAGAAATGACGCCAGACCTGAGGACATTAGCCGGTAATTTAATGGGCAACCTGTTATCTACCACAGTAAATGAAAAGAACTCAAAACTGCTGACAGCGTTGGATAATAACCTGAATTTTATTGACCTAAATAAGCTTAACCTGAACGACCTGAAGGCCCACCTTACCTTTGAAAACGGAAAGGTAAACATTAAGCCCTTCAACCTGAAGTACCAGGATATTGCAATACAAATTGGCGGACAGCATGGTTTTGACCAAACAATGAGCTACAATGTAAATTTTGATGTACCTGCAAAATATCTTGGGAAAGAAGTTACCGCACTGCTTAATAAGCTAAGTCCTGCTGAGGCAAACAAGATCAGTGTACCGGTTAATGCCATTGTTACAGGTACCTTTCAAAACCCTAAGATCAGTACAGATGTAAGCAAGACAGTTACCATTCTTACGCAGCAGCTTGTAAATCAGCAAAAGGATAAATATGTGCAGCAGGGTGCAAGTGCTTTAGGCAACCTTATTAAAGGCAACACCAAAAACAATACAAATACAACCACTACAGACACTACCAAAACAAAGTCGAACCAACAGGTGAAAGACAAAGCAGCGGAAGCAGTGAAAAATACTGCCACAAATGCCGTTAGGGATCTGTTCAAGAAAAAGGAAAAGAAGGAGGAGTAGTCGTGAACAGTGTTCAGTCACGCTGAGCTTGTCGAAGCGCAGCACGCAGAACCTGTCGAAGTATTAGAAAAAAATCCCGCTTCAAGAGCGGGATTTTCGTTATACATTAATTCGCACGCCAAAACCTTCAAAGGCACGAACATT
>JAEWKB010000009.1 GCA_023386255.1 Bacteroidota bacterium | reverse complement strand
CAGTTTATATCTAGGTATGCGCGAGCCCTGTTTTCTATAGGGCATGAGGGTCGCGGTAATTTGGCATAGTGCCAAAATCCTCAGGATTGATCGGAAGAAGCTGGCCATCATATCCCATCTGCGCCAGTTGGTTAACCATATGTCCTTCACGGTACACGTCAAAATTGAGATTTCTGACTTTAGGACCTATTGGTGTTATAGAATTATTATAGCTATGACAGGCCCTGCACTCAAGATTACTCGGAACATGATAGGAAATTACCTTTCCTTTACCTTCATCATCGAGCCAGTTGACAATAGTATTATAGCCGGAACTGACAAGATAAGCTTCATCTTGTGTCTCATTCCAGATATATGTCCCCACAGTCCATTGCCCTTCCGTCAGTAGGAGAAGCCTTGTTTCGATTATCTTCTTACCTGCCAGGGGATTCCTTTTATCTTTGTAATAGTAAAAAGTTTTTACAATCACAGTACCGTCAGGAAAGTCAAGAAGATTATCATCTGTTGCTTCCATTACTGTTCCCGGAGGTAATTTTATTAACCGTTGCTTTTCTGCATAATCACTAAAAAGTTCCGATGAAAGCTCGTATAACTTGTAATCTGCTGTTGGCCTAAGATCAGAAGGGTTCCCTGCAAAAATCCTATACTCACTGAGTTTTCGAAAACCTAGGGTAGTCGTATTCGAGCTGATATAGTCCTCCCTTTGGCAGCCCGTAAATAGCAGAAAGCCAAACGTTAATATAACAAGCAAAAGGAATCGCGCTTGTTGCAGTTTTCTACAATGTGTCATAATATGAGAATTTTCAGTTGTAAAATTCTAGAATATACACACTGCAAAAATTGCCAAATGGCAAAAAATTATATTTTTCGCCTTATTCTACTCAGAGAATATTGCGTTATCCCTAAAATGTTTGCCAGTTGGTGAAGGGGTAGCTTTTCAAAATTAGGAAAGTGCTGTATCAAGTACTCATACCTCCCTTTGGCATCCAAGGTCTGGAATGCCCTCAATCCGTCGCGGGCGGTAATAAACCTTACCTCCCAAAGGCGCTGCATATACGACTGTAGTAAAGGATACTGAATGCATAACCTGTCAAATTCAGTGGCTTTTATAACGTAATAGACAACCGGTTCAAGTGCGACTATATTAAAGTCAGTAGGTACTTGCAAACGAATACTTTTAATCTCAATGACAAATTCACCCTGCGCCTCAATCCACAATGTGTGCTCTTTATCTCCATTAAGGTGATAACTTCTCAAAAAACCGCTTTCAATATAAAAGTAACTATCTACAATTTGCCCTTTCTTTATCAGGTGCTTTCCTTCCTTTAATTCCCTCCGCTTAAATTTAGATTTTAGAGGTTCTATAAATTCATCTTCAAGCTTAATAGCTGTGTTTAAGTATTGAAAATTAAAGTTCATTTTATATAGCCGTTGTAATAATATTGGTCAAATAGTCGTGCCATAACATTGCAGTATGTTGGCTTAGGGCCGTGGCCGCAGCCTGGCCAGGCGTATCAGTTACCAAGTTAAAAAGATAGCAGCAATCTATGTCCGATTCATAAGGATACCTGCTGACAATGAGATGCAAATTTATAATTTAATCGGATAACTTTAATGAACGCAATAAGTAGAAAATAATTCACAATGTAATTGTTGTAACAAAAAACCAGGAAAAGATATTGCAGATTGTATCACTGGTTAATGACTACGGCAAGACTAAGATAAAATACATAAAAGACAGCAATTACAAGTAGACGAAATCAGAGATACTGTATTGATGCCGGAAAATTATAGCGTATCAAAAATAATCTAAATTCATAGCCTACTAGAAAAAAATAAAGGTCAATAAATAAAAACATCACAAAATTTGCGAAACCGAAAAGTTGCATATATATTTGCAACTAATTAGTTTCACAAAAAAAGTTCACAAGTATGAGAAAGTTAAAGTTACAAGTACAAACATCGATTGATGGTTTCATCTCAGGGCCTAATGGAGAAATGGATTGGATAACATTCAATTGGACTGATGATATTAAAGAATATGTAGATGAGATTACAAAACCGGTAGACACGATTTTGCTCGGAAAAAATTTAGCTATGGGCTTTATACCTCATTGGGCATCAGTAGCAAAAGATGAGCATCATCCAGAACAAGAAGCAGGTATTAAATATTCAGAAACGCCTAAAATCGTTTTTAGCAGTTCCTTATTAAAATGTGAATGGGATTATACCGAGATAGAAAATGGAGATTTTGTTAAAAGAATTAACCTGCTAAAACAACAACCCGGTCATGACATCATCGTTTATGGTGGTGCTAAGTTTGTTTCTTCTTTAATTAAAAAAAGATTAATTGATGAACTACATATATTCGTAAATCCGGCTATACTTGGTAAAGGTTTGCCAATTTTTCAGGATGTGGAAACATCTCAGAAATTGGATTTAGTATTATCTAAGCCTTTTGATTGTGGGGTGGTTTTAATGGTTTATAAAACTTTATAAGATGCGTAGAGATATTTTTCAGGCTATAGCGGACCCTACCAGACGGGCAATTATAGCTTTAATTGCTTTACAGGCAATGACACCAAATGCCATTGCCGAACACTTTGATACTACCAGACAAGCTGTTTCCAAACATCTTAAGATCTTAACAGAGTGTGAGCTTTTAAGACAGGAACATAAAGGTAGAGAAATTTACTACTCACTTGAAATTGATAAAATGAAAGAAATTGACAAATGGTTAGAACAATTCAGAAGAATTTGGGAAAGTAAATTTAAACAACTTGATGATTTATTATCAACAATTAAAAATAAAAGATGATGAATAGCTTATTAAAATTTGACTTTATTGTAAATAAAAAAACAAATACAGTTAACATAAAACGTGAATTTGATGCTAATTTACCATTGGTTTGGGAGGCTTGGACTAATCCAGAGATTCTTGACCAGTGGTGGGCACCTAAACCTTATCGTACTGAAACCAAATCAATGGATTTTAGAGAGGGTGGTATGTGGTTATATGCTATGGTGAGTCCTGAAAATGAAAAACATTGGTGTAAAAATGATTATTACAAAATAATAGAACATGAAATGTTTGCAGGTTTTGATGCTTTTTGCGATGAAAATGGCTATGTAAATACAAATATGCCAAGAACAAATTGGATAAATGTATTTACAGAGGCTGATGATAAAACGATGGTTAACATTACGGCCACTTACGAGAAGCTATCAGATTTAGAAAAAGTTATTGAAATGGGCTTTGAACAAGGCTTTACAATGGCACTTGAAAATCTTGACCAATATCTTAAAGCCAGGTTTCAATTGAGAAAAGAAAATAAGTCAACTAACAAAGCCAGAATTACAACTTATCTGAATTTTGCGGGGCAAACGGAAGAAGCCCTCAATTTTTATAAATCAGTTTTTAAGACAGAATTTATCAATGGTATCAACCGCTTTGAAGACATCCCAGCAGACGCCGGACAACCGCCTGTTGCAGAAGAAATTAAAAAAATGGTTTTACATGCGGAGTTACCTATTTTAGGAGGACATATTCTTATGGCAACAGATGCCCCTCAAGAAATGGGTTTTACATTAACGTCCGGAAATAATATGCACATCTGTCTAGAACCCGAAACAAGAACCGAGGCTAAAAGATTGTTTGATGAGCTTTCAGAAGGTGGCAGTATATCTATGCCACTTGCTGATATGTTCTTTGGGGCATACTTTGCCGAGTTTAAAGATAAATTTGGAATAAGCTGGATGATTAATTATCAAAATTGCTAAACGATTAAAATCTATTATCTTACACATGAACGTGAACTATTAAAAATAACATAAGGCTATCATTAATAAGGTAGCCTTTTTTTAATATCACACTTTCATGACACCTACGATTGATCATTCGCAAAAAACAAACAAGGGAAGGGCGATAGATCCTTATCCCAAACGGATAAACCTATAATTTTACACGAATTAACGTAGAAATTAACGCTGATAACAAGCTATTTTCTCAAATTATTATAAAATGCGAAAGAGAATACTGCCTCATAATCCAATATTTGCGGCATATTCCGCTAGATAGCAGCAACTAAATAGTACAGCGGGAAACCTAAAGTAATATTGAAAGGAAAGGTTACACCAAGCGCCATAGGAAGATAGAATGCGGGGTTTGCCTTTGGAGCCGCTATCTTCATTGCTGCGGGTACTGCTATATACGAGGCGCTGGCTGCAAGAATTGCAAATACAAACCTGTCTGAAGCACTTTCAGTAACCAGCCGGCTGGCAAAAGCCACTGTTGCTCCGTTAAAGAGAGGCACCACAATGCCCACTGCGAAGGGAAACCACCCCTGCCTGAACAATGATCCCAGCTTTTTTCCGCTTACAATACCCATATCGAGCAGGAAGATGGCCAGAAACCCCTTAAACAGGTCATTAGTAAAAGGCTTAATTCCCTGTGCCTGCTCTGCGCTGGCCAAATATCCGATGATAAGGCTTCCTATGATGAGCAGGACGCTGCCGTTGGTTAACGAATGGTGCAAGACGCTGCGCTTGCTCACACTGTCATTTTCTAATGCGAAGACTGAGATGAGGATAAGGCCCGCAATAATGGCCGGAGATTCCATAAGCGCCATAATGGCAACCATATGGCCCGTAAGCTGCTGCCCCTGAAGCTCGAGATACGACGCCGCTGTTACAAAAGTTACCGCGCTTACCGACCCGTAGGCTGCAGCAATTGCACCCGAATCGTAAATGTTAAACTTACGCTTCAGGATAAAGAATACATACAATGGAATAAGTACCGCCAAAGCCATCCCAAAGAGCATAGCCCATAAAATTTTAAGGGTAAAATTTTCGTGAGATAGTTCCTGCCCTCCTTTAAAACCAATAGCAAAAAGAAGGTATAGCGAAATAAATTTTGATGAATTAGCCGGTATTTCAAGGTCGCTCTTAAGGTAAACCGCGATAATGCCAAGAATAAAAAATAATAATGCGGGATTTGTAAGGTTCTCAATCAGCAGGTTAAAGTTCATAAAGTTTAGTTTTAAGTTCCGTATTTCTCAAAGAGCAGGCGCTTACCACCTGGGCTTCCGATAAAAGTTCCCTGGTCATAAGTTATAGTACCATTCACAAATGTCATCATAACTTTGTGGGCAAATGTGTAGCTTCCTTACCGATGTTAATATCTGTAAACCGCCGTGTGCCTTCATGAACCAGATAGGCATTTCTGATGACATTACCTGTCATGGCTTTGAAGCTCTAAGAAGTTTATCATTTAATGCGCGCCCAATGCCGTGCCCGGGAAATTCCTCTACTATAATCACATCAAGCTGTTCTTTGTCCATCTGGTGAAGTGACCTGTAGAGGTTGGCTGCAGCTTCATAAAGATTACCGCACGCGCTCAATGTTTTGGGCAACGGTGGCACAGCTAATAAAATCAGGCGTATATTGATTATAGTACAGAAGCCCAATTTTGCAACCGGCATACCTCTTAATAAGGGCTGCCAGGTCAGATGAGAACAGTAAAGGCGTACGGGGTGCGTAATGCCGCAAATACATGCCCGGTGCAACTATTGCCTTTTCAGCAGAACCATCTACAGTAGCAGTTTTGCAAACTTCAGCAATCTGGGTTTGCGTTATGCTGCCATGCCTGTAGATCACAGCCCTTTCATCATTAAAACCAACAATTGTGGATTCAAAGCCTACGGTGCAGGGGCCGCCATCAAGTATTATTGGTATTTGCGCATTAAAGTAGCCGGCTACATGGGCAGCTTCAGTCGGGCTTATTTGCCCAAATGGGTTTGCGCTGGGTGCTGCCACAGGCTTGTTTACTTTTCGCAGCAGTTCGAGGGCCAAAGGATGCCCCGGTATACGCACCGCTACCGTATCCAGCCCTGCCGTAACAATATCCGGCACAGAAGGCGCTTTCCTTAGCAGCAGGGTCAGCGGACCTGGCCAAAAGGCTTCAGCCAATGCTTTTGCGGATCCGGATACTGAAATTGCGATATCCTCGAGTTGATTTACATCATAAATATGGAGGATCAGCGGGTTATTATAGGGACGCTGCTTAATCTCGAAGATGCTTTTAAGCGCTTCAACGGAATCAATGGCCGCTGCCAGCCCATAAACGGTTTCTGTAGGCATCCCTATAATTTTACCCATACGTAACGCTTCTGCCGCTATAGCCGGGTCAGTTGTAATAATTGTATCTTTCATGGGTTGCAATAATCGCAGTACATTGGCTCCTGAGTTTTCCTGCCGTTGGGGTATAACTTTTCTTCCGAGTAGTTACAACCGGCGCAGCAATATATGTGGCTTAGCGTAGAAGCAGTAGCAGAACCGCACAACTGGCATGGCAGGCCAGAGCGCCCTTGGGTTACTCCGAAACCGGGTTGCCCGCAATTAGGGCAGCGCGCACTGATTTTCTGCGCAAGCTTTTCCGCTGCCTTTGCTATTACATCCATGCGTTTGGGGTTATACATTGCCCGCATATCTGTTTCTATATAATAGCTGCCATACCTGGCAAGGTAGTCCAGACTCAAACGTTCAAGCGCTCCTCGGTCCGTAATGCCTTTTACAATACCCTCACTGCTGTTACGTTTCCTACGTAGAATAACTGCATGGCTGGGGAAACAGGCCGGACCCAGGAATTCTTCAAGCTGGTGCGGGCCATAAATTTCTGCGCCGTTAAAGTTGGTGTCCAACGATATTTCACGGGCAACGATTTCAAGGCTGTTCTGCTTATCCACCAGCATTACCAGCTCATCATCGCCGGCTGAAAAAAAAACAGAGGGATGTGGGCCGAAAGACCCTTCACTGGCAACAGCCAGGTCATAGCCCAAGGCGGATAGGCCTTCTTGGCATTTACGGCGAAGAGTGCTTAACGCATCATCTTTCCTCTCTACTTCACCGGTAAAGGTGCCAAGCAGGTCTGTATTAAAACCTTCGGCCACTATACAGCTTACACCAAGTGCCTGCTCCAGCACAGGAGCCAGCACTTTCTCTTTACCGTGTTTTGTTACAATAAGAAGTTTTCTGCCGGCAAACATTACATTATCATTATATCAGCACTCATTACTATCTTTTTTTCGGGATCAAGCAATGCCATCCGTTCCAGGAATGCTTCTTTTGTCCGTGTAAGCTCTTCACTTCTTTTTAAAGATTGCTCATTGCTGCGTCCACTGCGAATTTCGTCGCTAAAATTTTGCCTGCTGTGATACTGTATCTTGTACTCGAGTAGGTTTGCCACCAGCTCTTTTGCTTCAGCCACGGTAAACTCACCGTCAATTAATTTATACGTTGCCATGTGTTTTCAAAAATTTAATGATTATACATCCGATAATTATTAGTATAGCAGGAAGAGCAGCCTTTGTGCAGGGCCACGGAGACAGCAGCAAAGCTGCCCCTGTGGCTGCAAGCACCGTTATAATCAAAAGTTCACCCCTCCCCTGTTTAATCAGTTTATTGGCCCTGGCCGAGTGAGTAAGCATCTTTTCCATCAAACTTATACAGGTTTTCAGTTTTTATTACATCTATTCCTAGCTCTGTGCAGGCGCTTATAAGGCCGATAATTTCCTCCTTAGATATTTCATTGCCTCCTTTTTTAAAGCGGCAGCGCCAGTGGTCGGTGCAGAATGTTTCGCGGAAGCCTTCTGGCCATACCTTGATGCCCCTGTTGGTAATCATAGAAAGTTTAATATCCTTCCCCTCAACCTTTCTTACCATACCGGCAAGCTCTTCAGGGTCAGAGCCGGCCCAGTGCACAAAGATGTCAACCCCCACAAGCTCTTTGACTGCAGGAGTGCGCCTTTTATAAGGAGGCAGCTCAATTGCCTTGCTGCTGCTGTAGCTCACGGGCTTAAGCTGTGATGGAACGTTACCGAGATTGGCAATAACAGCGGCAGCAAACTCTTTAGTGCCAACTAGCTGGCTGCTCATACCTTCCTTGTAAAGGTCATAGGTGTGAATACCCTCCTCTATAGTCCTGAGCCAGGCATTCTGTACCCTTTCTGCAACATCGGTCTGTCCTATATGGTTCAGCATCATCACAGCGCCCTGCAACAACCCTGAAGGGTTAGCCATGTTTTGCCCGGCGCGGCGCGGAGCAGAACCGTGTATCGCTTCGAACATAGCGCACTCTTCACCAATATTTGAAGATCCCGCAAGGCCTACTGAGCCTGCAATCTGTGCTGCCACGTCTGAAAGGATATCGCCATACAGGTTCGGCATCACTATAACATCAAAAGCTTCAGGCGTATCAGCCATTTTAGCAGCGCCGATATCAATAATCCAGTGCTCATTTTCAATCTCAGGATAGTCGGCCGCAATCTCATCAAACACCTTATGGAAAAGACCATCAGTCTGTTTCATAATGTTATCTTTGGTAAAGCACGTAACTTTTTTCCTGCCATACTGCCTGGCATACTCAAATGCATACCTTACTATTTTTTCACAGCCGGGCCTTGAAATAAGCTTAAGGCACTGAACTACCTCATCGGTTTGTTGGTGCTCTATCCCAGCATACAGGTCTTCTTCATTCTCACGGATTATAACTACATCCATAACCGGGTGCTTGGTCTGCACAAAAGGGTGAAGGCTAATACACGGCCGAACATTGGCATATAGTCCCAGGAACTTGCGCGTAGTAACATTAAGGCTCTTGTAGCCGCCGCCTTGCGGTGTGGTAATAGGAGCCTTAAGGAAAACTTTATTCCTCCTGATGACGTCCCACGATTCCGTAGAGATTCCGGAAGTATTTCCGCTCAGGTAAACATTCTCCCCTACTTCAATCTCTTCAATCTCAATCTGGGCGCCCGCCGCCATTATTACGGCCAGCGTGGCATCCATAATTTCCGGCCCTATGCCGTCACCTTTTGCAACTGTGATTTTTTTCATTAAAAAAGTTTTAAAGATTAACAAGGCAAATGTATTTCGGATAATTAATATATTTTTATTTATATTTGAAATGAATTACATAAAAAATTTTTATGAATTATACACTTCATCAATTGCAAATTTTTTTAAAAGTAGCACAGAAACAAAGCATTACCAAAGCAGCTGAAGAACTGCACCTTACACAGCCGGCAGTATCAATACAACTGAAAAACTTCCAGGCACAGTTTGATATACCACTGATTGAAACCATCGGGAGAAAGATTTATATCACCGCTTTTGGCAAAGAGGTAGCGCAGGCTTCGGAAGCAATACTGGAGCAGGTACACGCTATTAACTACAGGACGGCAGAATATAAAGGACAGTTGTTTGGCAAACTTAAAATATCGGTGGTTTCAACCGGTAAATACATTATGCCTTATTTTCTGTCAGACTTTCTTAATGCTAATCCGTCTGTAGAGCTGGCCATGGATGTAACCAATAAAAGAGATGTAATAGCCAGCCTGTATAACAACGAAGTAGATTTTGCACTGGTATCTGTATTGCCTGCTAAAATGGATATAGAAAAGATGGATCTTTTAAAAAATAAACTTCATTTGGTTGGCAATACTGCACGCTCCTTTAAAACATATACTACTACCGATATTTTTAAAGACCTCCCACTCATCTTTAGGGAAGAAGGTTCCGGAACGCGCCAGACAATGACTGAATTTTTGGCCCGTAATGAGGTATCGCATATCAAGAAGATGGAATTAACGTCAAATGAGGCGGTAAAACAGGCTATAATTTCGGGTATGGGGTACTCTATTATGCCACTAATCGGGATAAAGAATGAATTGTTTAATAAAGACCTGCAAATTATCGCGATTAAAGGATTGCCTATAACCACTATGTGGAGCTTAATCTGGATGAAAGGTAAAAGGCACTCGCCGGTAGCAAGTGCCTACCTGGAATATCTTAAAATAAAAAAAGATATAATTGTACAGGAAAAGTTTAGTTGGTATGAACAGTTTTAATATTCATACAACTGTAATATGAGTTTTTCTGTGAGGCGACTATAAATTTATCCACCCGAATTTCAAACTTAAATTTCAGCAACAGGCAATCAATAATATTTAAGCGTTTAATATTGCTTCATCCTGCCCGGGCTGTCCTACCTTCATGATAGTAATTTTATTAACGCCCGAGGGAAATTCCCATATTACATGGTCGCCTTCAGCATATCCGTAAAGGGCGAGGCCCATCGGGGAGAGGATTGACAGCAAATTTTTTGAAATGTCGCTCTCCTCGGGCAGCACCAGGCGGAAGGACTTATTGTTATTTTGGGCCGTAGCGATTGTAACAATGGAGTTGATGCGTATTACCTCCTTTGGTATATCC
>JAEWKB010000248.1 GCA_023386255.1 Bacteroidota bacterium | reverse complement strand
TAGCTTGTTGCGTTATGCCTTCCTGAAAAATATGAAGGTGTAAAAATTGCACCTGTTAAGCATCTTGATTGGGGCAGCGAGTGTTTTGTTCACGACCCATCAGGGGTGCTATGGCATTTTGGTGAGTTTAAATAGCATTAAGATGGTACCTAGAAATCATAGATGGAAATAAAATCTATTACTAAAGATATTGCAGAAGTTATATCAGACAGCTTAATCATTTTGAATACTGACGATGGCCTCAACCTGGTTGGTGAAGCGTATTATAGTGGTTTCGACAAAGTAATTATTTATGAGAGTTCAATTACCCCGAAGTTTTTTGATCTGAAAACACGAATGGCCGGAGAGATACTCCAAAAGTTCTCTAATTACAGGATGAAGCTTGCCATTGTGGGTGACTTCAGCAGTAATACAAGCAAGAGCCTTAGTGACTTTATATTTGAGAGCAACAAACTGGGGCATGTAAATTTTGTAGCTTCACGTGAAGAAGCCATAGAAAAACTAAGTAAGTAATGTTCCGCTTCCACAAAACCTACTTCTTCCTCACAATTCTAATTTTCATTATTGAAGTACTAATAGCCTTGTATGTACGCGACAACTTTGTACGTCCGTACTTGGGTGATGTGCTGGTTGTGATATTGATATACTGCTTTATAAGGTCGTTCTTCAGGTGGCCTGTTGTGCCTGTAGCTATTGGCGTTTTACTCTTTGCTTTTGCTATAGAAACACTGCAATACCTTAACATTGTAGAGCGGCTGGGCCTTAAAGATTCCAAGCTTGCCAATGTAGTAATTGGCAACTCCTTTGCATGGAAAGACATGCTTTGCTACGTTGCAGGTATTGCAGTAGTGTTGGCAGCTGAATACTATTGTAAGAACAAAAACATTAAAAGCCTATAATCCCGCGTTTGTACCCATAGCCATAACAAGGCCGAATGTTTTGCCTGCCGATGCATATATGTGGTAATATAAAGTGGCCATTACCATAACAGGCTGTATTTCTTCATCAATAATGTTTAAACTAATGTGGTACTCAGGAAGTTCCTTAGTAACAGCAACCACTATATCAGCATCATTCTCATCAGTAAGGCGTGTACCTTTTTTAAACCACTTTCCTTTTAAATCGTATCCCGTATCTTCGCCATTCATCTCTATCTCGGCATTGCCCCACAGGTAGTCAAACTTAAATTTGAAAATTGTTTTGTCGTCCTGTGTTAGCTCAATGTTTTTATCATCACCGCGCCTTGTCCTGAATTTTATAGTATTTACATCAATGTCTGCAATAACCGACTGAGGCTCAAATATAATCCAGCCGTATACCGCATCTTCATCATGCACTATAAACTTATGATTTTCATACTTAACTAATAATGATTTCATTTTAATTGTATTAGGTTAGTATGCTAATATAGAAAACTCTGTAATATACAATAATAGATGCTCATACTTTCTTTGTAAAAATGATGAAAATATTTTTTGGCACGCAACTTGTATATAACTAATCAAACACCGTGATCACAGGGTTCTGCGGAAGCCGAAAAGCATAGAGTAGGCATTACGATTAAATTTATTAGTCATGAAAAAAATTACTCTTTTAGTTGCCGGATTACTTTTAAGCGGTACTCTGGCCCAAGCGTCAGAAACTACAGTTGCTTCTGACTATAACAGATACTACAGCACTCCTGTTGATTATTATAATGCAGAACCTGTACTATTTATGGAACGCGGTATTGAATTTATGGTGTTTCTTGATGGTGGGATGGATTTTAATACTGCTCCTAACACAACAAGCGGAAGCTATTACCGTGGTACAAGAGCACAAAATGCTACTTATGGCGCACCGGGTGTTGGCACACGCTATACCCGCAACAATAATAACGGCGGTGTGCGCGTTGAGCATGATAACATGGGGCGTGTGCGCAGGGTAGGTAACGTTTTTATAAACTATGATGCGGCCGGACGTGTTAAAAGAATAGGTTCGGTGTATATGAGCTACAATTCTTTTGCGCTGACACAAATTGGTGGCATGAGATTTGCTTATGATAGGTACGGAAGGATAGTGAGGACTTACGGCTTTATAAACAATAACACCCGTGGTTATGCTTATCAGCCAGGTAGTGTAGGCAGCACAAATACAGGAAGTTACAACGGCAGCTACGGCAACGGTAACAGCAATGAAGACTACTATTACTACCGCAAAGACGGCTCTAAAGGTAAAATGACCGAAGCCGACATTGCAGAAATAAAAAAAGAAGGATTAAAAAAATAAGCCATTGTGGCGATTGACGATAATTGGTTGGTTGGTTTGTTAAGTCCCGCATGTCCCGTTAAAAGGCGTGCGGGATTTTTAATTTATTTAAAGCTGAGCTTTTAGCTGCTGAGCATATAAATACCATCGTCTTTTATTTCTATCAGTTTTTGCCTGTACAGCGACCCGATAGCTTTTTTAAAAGATTTTTTGCTCATTTTAAGTACAGTCTTTATGTCTTCAGGATGGCTGTCATCATTAAGGCGCAAAAAACCACGGTTTGCCCTAAGCTCCTCAAGTACCTTTTCGGCATTAGGCTCTATAGCCTCAACGCCCGGCTTTTGCAGGGTAACATCAATTTTTTTATCGGGACGAATAGTCTTAATATACCCTGTAACCTTATCGCCGGTACGCAGGTCTTCATACACCTCGCCTTTATACATTAAGCCTTTGTGCAGGCCATTTATTATCACGTTAATGCCAAGGTCGGTAATGTGCGAAACTATCAGGTCCACCTTCTCGCCTTCTTCTACAGTCAGGTTTTCATTGTCCAGGAACTGATTTATTTTGCTCGATGCCGCCAGCCTGTTGGTTTCATGGTCTTTGTACATAAAAATAAGGTAGCGTTTGCCTTTTTCCATAGGCCTTGCCTGTTCCCTGAAGGGTACTAACAGGTCCTTCTCCAGGCCCCAGTCTAAAAAGGCGCCGAATTTATTTATGTAGTTAACCCGCAGCCAGGCAAAATTATCCAGCGTAACATAGGGCTTTAGCGTAGTGGCCACAGGGCGCTCCTCATGGTCAAGATATACAAACACGGTTAGCTCCTCACCTATTTCATATACACGCGGAATGTATTTGTTAGGCAGCAATATATCTTCATTGCCATCGGTAAGGTAAAGCCCCACCTGGGTTTCGCGTACTATTTTTAACGTATTGTATTTTCCTGTTTCAATCATGTGGAGATGAGTGAAGTGCAAAGGTAGTAATTAATAAAATAAGCTATCTACGCTAATTCTTTGAAGTACTGCAGCAATATCTTGTCGTTCTCCAGCATAGGTGTAAACACTTCCAGTATTTGTGGCTGGCTGCCATCCTTCATAAAAGCTTCCAGTTCTGTTTTAAGCTCCTGCTCATTGGAAGCTGACCGGTAGCCAAAACCATACATTTTTGCCAGGTGTTCGGCCATGTGGTTGTGGGTGGTTTCAAAATATGTATTAAAAACAGGCGTTTCATCGTGCCCCGGCAATATCCTGAAAATGCCCCCGCCCCTGTTGTTCACAATTATTATTTTAAAGTTATGCGGAATGTAGTTGTTCCACAAGGCGTTGCTGTCATACAAAAAGCTTACATCGCCGGTTATAAGTACAGTTTCCTTACCGCTGCCCACTGCCGCGCCTACGGCTGTAGATGTGCTTCCGTCAATACCGCTGGTACCGCGGTTGCAGAATACTTCAATATTTGGCTTGTTCTCAAAAAGCTGAGCATAACGTATGGCCGAACTGTTGCTTATCTGCAGCTGTGAACCATCGGGCAATGCCGGCAGTATTATTTCAAAGGCTTTGAAATCCGAGAAAGGTATTTTAGCCAGGTACTCATTATGCTTTACCTGCCTGAAAGCCTTCAGCTCCTGCGCCATTTCATGATAAGGGCTTTCTATAATGGCTGTCCTGCCTAAAAAGTAATTCAGGAAAGCATCCGGCTCAGCAACAAAATGTTTGGTAAGCGCGCCAAAGGTGTCATAAGCCCTTAGCGCATCTATATGCCAGTGCTCCTGCGGTTTGTATTTGCGGAGCCACGCCTTTACCCTTTTGGAAACTATCATGCCGCCAAACGTTATCAATACCTCCGGGCGCCATGCCTCAAAATCTTCCTCTTTAAAAGGCGTGATGATAGTATCAATGTTACTGATGAACGTAGGATGATTAAAGTTAGACGGTGTTTCGGTCATAACCACTACCGATGGGTCTGCAGCAAGACGCTGAATTACAGCTTCACTAACAGTACCAGGGTAATTTACCCCTACCAGTACCAGCTTCTTTTTTGCCGCATCCCATTTTGAAAGATAAGGCGACAAATCTTCTTCAATATTATATTCAGGAAAAGCCGGGGCAATAACTTCGGGCTGTACAGATAGTTCTGTCACGGTTTCATACAGCGGCTCTTCAAAAGGTGCGTTTATGTGTACAGGGCCTTTCTGAACAGTTGCTGTGTTAATGGCTTCGTTTATCTTCCGGTCATTTTCAACAGAAGCTTCTTCCAGTAAATTAGCGTTGTACAGTATATGGTTGGCATATACATTTTCCTGACGGATGGTTTGCCCGTCGCCAATATCAATCTTGTCATGCGGCCTGTCGGCAGATAATACTATAAGAGGTATCTGGCTATAAAATGCCTCGGCAACAGCCGGGTAATAATTAAGCAGCGCCGAACCCGACGTACACACCACAGCTACAGGCTTTTTAATCTGCTGGGCAATTCCCATAGCAAAAAAAGCCGCACACCGCTCATCGGCAATACTGTAGCAGGTAAAAGCAGGATTGTTGGCAAAGCCAATGGTTAAGGGTGCATTACGCGACCCGGGCGATATAACAATATCAGTAACTCCTTTGGCAAGGCACAATTGGATGATGCTTTGCGCCAAAGGTATTTTAGGATAGATCATGTTCAGGCCCCCTAACCCCCAAAGGGGGAACTCCAATCTGCACAAGAGCAGGAGTGGCATGCCCCCTTTGGGGGTTAGGGGCTTTTGGTTTTATTTTTTTATCCAGTTCACAATTTCAGGGTCGGTAGGCAATGTGCGAGGGCTTATCACTTTCACAAGGTGCCCTTTCTCATCAATAAGGTACTTCTGGAAATTCCACTCCACCTCACTGTCCTTAACCCCATTTTGCATCCTTTGGGTAAGGAACTTGTATATAGGTGCCATATCATCACCTTTAACCGATATTTTATCCATCATCGGGAAGGTTACACCATAATTTTGTTCACAAAAAGTAGCTATCTCCTCGTTAGTACCCGGCTCCTGCCCCGCAAAGTTGTTGGCCGGGAAACCTACTATAACAAGGCCTTTATCTTTATACTCTTTATAAAGCGCTTCAAGGTCTTTGTACTGTGGCGTTAAACCGCATTTTGATGCAGTGTTGACTACTATAACTTTTTTTCCCTGGAGTGATGCAAAATCAAACTCCTCACCATAAAGGTCTTTAACTTTAAACTGATGTATGCTCATTGATGATATAGCTTTTTTATTTTCAGTTGGTTTAGATGCTTTTGTTTGCGCCTGGTTTTGGCAGCTGCATAAAATCAGGAGGCCACAGGCCAACATGGCTATTTTTTTCATAAGATTAATTTGATATAAAATTACGCAAACAAATGCTATAAACAAAAAGTCCGCAACAGTTAGTTGCGGACGCCCTGTTATTTTACTTTCTTTAAATGCTTTCGGTACTGCATGTAAGACAATATCCCGAGAATAAACACAGCCAGCGCCATCCAGAAGAAGTACATTGGCGTGCGCACCTCGCCGCTGGCGTACGAGTGCAGGCCGGTAAGGTAGAAATTCACCCCAAAATACGTCATAAGTATAGCGGCATACGCCAGGACGCTGAAGAAATTGTATATCCATGTGCCCCTTAGTGCCGGCACAAAACGCATGTGTATAACAAACGCATAAACCATAATACTTACAAGCGCCCATGTTTCTTTAGGGTCCCAGCCCCAGTAGCGGCCCCAACTCTCGTTGGCCCACTGCCCGCCAAGGAAGTTTCCTATGGTTAGCATAACAAGGCCTACAGTTAGCGCCATTTCGTTAATATACGTAAGCTCTTTAATATGAAGTTCAATCTTTACCTTATTTTGAGGTTTAAGGAACAGCATAAGTATAAGTGCTACAAGGCCTAATATCATTCCTAATGTAAAAGGCCCGTAGCTGGCAACAATAACGGCTACGTGTATCATCAGCCAGTAAGAATTTAATACAGGCTGAAGGGTAGAAATTCCCGGATCGGTCCAGTTTTGGTGCGCCACCCAAAGGATAATTGAAGCGACAAATGCTGTAGATGCCACTGTAAGCTGCGACTTCCTCCCGAAGATAAGCCCGAAGAGTACAGTTGCCCAGCCTACATATATAACAGATTCATAAGCGTTGCTCCACGGCGCATGCCCTGCCACATACCACCGGGCTATAAGCCCTGCCGTATGAAGCGCAAACAGCAGCACAATAGCCACATGAAATACATTTACGGTAACGCGTATGCCTTTCCTGGTGTTAAATATCCTGATAATGGAGAACAGGAACATTAATACGCCTGCCAATAGGTAATAGGTGTATAGCTTTTTAAAAATATCGTATTTGTTATATAATATCTCTGTTTCAACTTTTTCCTGGGGAGGCAGCACCTCTTTACCATATTTATGCTGATAGTCCTGCAGGCCCTTCAGGTAAAAATCGGCATCCTTGTAATTTCCTGTTTCAGCTGCTTTGGCTAACGACTGGAAGTAAGCCGGAAGTACCATTTTTATCCTGTTCATTTCTTCGTTCTGCAGAGCTTCAATTTCAGGAAAAGAGACCCATTTATTATTTATATCGCCGGGTATGGGGTATACCTTTAGTATCTGCCCCGTCAGGCCTGAGTATAAAAGGTTTATCCTCTTGTCAATATCCATAAAGTCTGTCTGGAACTTGTTTGGCACAGGTTCGCGGTAAGCGTCTGCCAGCAGCTTTTCAAGCTTATAATTTCCCTGCTTATCAAAGAAATCAACAAGTGCGGCATATTCTACTTTTTTATCTAATCCAAGCACTGTCCGCAGGCTGTCGTTACCCCTTTTCAGGTATATGATCGGATTCTCAAACCACAGCTGGTCAAACATCGTCATAGATATAAGCACCTGGTCTGAATTCATTCCTTTGTACGTATCGCTTTTGCTAACCTTACGCAACAATTCTGATGAAAATGTGTTTACAGGCTTCATGCGCCCGGCATCCTGAATTACAAGCCGCCCAAACTTTTCAGCCTGCACTTCATCCACCTTATATTTCATGATGATAGAGTCACGCTGCTTTTCGGTAAGCTTATTGGGCATATGCTGCTGCGCCGATACATTTATGCTAAGCAGCACCAGTACTATACTTAATAAAGAAGCTTTCTTTTGCTCAACCTTTGCCAGCTTTTTCCTCAGGTCATTAAAGCGGGTGTTCTTGTCAAACAATATAGCCAGCATGCCAAAGTATAGCAGGAAATAGCCGATATAGCTTACCCATGTACCCCAAAAGTCATGGTTAACTGATAGCCTTGTGCCCAACTCATCCGGGTCAAAGCTCGCCTGGAAGAAACGGTAACCCCTGTAGTCCATAATGTTATTCATGTAAATGCGGGTATCAAAAGTATTTTTCATTTCTTTATCAACCACGGTAACCTTACTTTCAAAAGCAGAGTAGCTTGATTCAGTTCCGGGATATTTATCTGCTATGAAATCATTTAATTTAATAGCGAAAGGAAGCTCATAGGCCTTGCTTCCGTACATTAATGTATATTCAAGATTACCAAGCTTAAAAGCCTGCGGTGTGCCTACATTGCCTTTGCCACCCATAAGGGTTACTTCCTTTTCCTGCCCTCCTGACCGTACGGTTACAGTAAGCGCTGAAGGATCTTTGGTTTTATAGTCTTTATTAGATTCGTAAGATACTTTACCTTTTATTGCAGCCTCAGGGAATACAAACTGTGTCCCTGCCATGTTATAGAGCGAGCGGAACATGAGCGGCTGTGCGGCATCTTTAGCCACGGCACCTTGTTTCTGGTCGGCCATGCGCATAAAGCTGCCTTCAAAAGGTGACTGCAATGTATAATTATCGCCTTCTTTATTAATATTGATGGCTCCCGCCGTAGGCTTGTTGAATGCAAACAATATGTTATGTATGTTCTGCACCTCGCCTTCCTTCAGGTAGTGCTCGTGGCGTCCGCCGTCACCGGCTTCAACCAGTTTGATGTATTGCGTGCCGTTCTTGTCTTCTTTAATGGTTTCCTTAGCGCCAAGTATAAAATCTTTGTATTCAACTTCAAAAGGTGTTTCGTTGAAATCATCTGATATAGTAAAATCATTATCGGTAACAGGCGAAAGCAGTAAAGGCTCTTCGAAGGTTTTGCGCATTACCTGGCCGTTATAATCACCGTCAACCATTACGGTAAGGTATGCTTTATCAGAATAAAACACATTGGATGTTTCGCCTTCCCTTATAGGCATCATGCCCTCAAAGCTTATGTAGCGGGTAATAAACGCACCGGCAATGATAAGTATGAACGAAAGGTGGAGCAGCAGCGTAGCCCATTTTTCTTTTTTGTAAAGCTGGTACCTTTTAATATTACCAAAAAAGTTGATTACAAAAAGCAGCATGATTACTTCAAACCATTTTGCATTGTAAATAATTATACGGGCAGTTTCGGTGTTGTAAGCGTCTTCTATAAATGTGCCTGCGCCCATTGCAAAAGCAAAAACAATAAACAGGACAGCCATTAAACGTGTTGAAAAAAAGAACGATATTATTTTATCCATGAGTACGGAAAATTGTATTTACAAATTCCTGCAAAAGTACTCAAAACTTCAGTTTTAATGGGCATAGTTCATTATAAAAAAACAACAGAATATCTATTTCTTTATAATTTTATTCTTAATAAGAAGTTAGATATCTTTGAGACCGTTAACCATTTATTACTATGAAGATTATAAAACACCTGTTGCTTTTTGGCCTGGTTAGCCTTAGTGCACCGGCACAGGAAGTAACAAAAAACAACCAGTACCTGTTTGATGAT
>JAEWKB010000129.1 GCA_023386255.1 Bacteroidota bacterium | reverse complement strand
ATCATACAGCGCTTATCGTTTTCTCCTTTTTTGGAGCTGCTGTTCTCATCGCCCAGCTGCACCTCCAGGCGCGCAATACGGTCTTCAAAACGTTTTAATGAATCAGCCAGGACCGATTCAAAATATGTTTTCATCCTTTCCTTACCCTCAATGTGGTTATCGGTGTTTATTTCAATCAGCATAATAGTTCTTTTTAAGGTTCTTACACAAATATAGTAACAAAAAACGGGGCAAAAAATGATATGTATCAGCTTAACTAATTGTTGTGACAATTTTATTTTTCTTTTCTAAAATATAATCCTACTAATGTTAAAAGCCTTAACAGCTGTTTAGCATTGGTTATCGCGTTTTGTATCTTGTTGTAAGTAAAATACTAAAACTATATTAAATATAACAATCAATATAAATGCTCTTCGTAATTTTAAAATGAGTAATTACCTGCACTAACAACGCAGGCTTCCTGACAATTGAACCATGAAAGCGAATTTTAAATCATTAAACATTTTAAAATAAACAATTATGGAAAATCTGCAAGAGTATTTGCCGCAATCAATTGAGGGGAAATCAATATTAGTAACCGGCGGTACAACAGGCATAGGCCGTGCTACCGCTATTTTATTGGCTAAAATTGGTGCCAATATATTAACTTTTGGTACTGACCAAAGCCACCTGGACGATGCGCTTGAAGACATTAAAAAAGCAGCTAAAGGCTCCGTACACGGGTTTATAGCCGACATAGCCAATGAAGAAGGTGTTAAAAAGGTGTTTCAGGAAGTACAGGATAACTTCGGCGGACTTGATATTCTTGTAAATAATGCTGCCTTGCCCTATGGCAGCGTAGTTGAAGGTAATTACAGCGAATGGAAAAGGATTATTGATACCAATCTTACCGGATACCTTGCCTGCGCCGGTGAAGCCTACCGCATAATGAAAGAAAAAGGCGAAGGCCATATAGTAAACATAGGTTCTATGAGTGCCGATGTGCGCGAAGAAGGCAGCTCTGTGTATGTAGCAGCCAAATCGGGAATACAAGGTTTTTCCGAATCATTACGGAAGCAGATAAATCCGGAAGGCATTAAGATAAGCCTTATTGAGCCGGGTGCCGTGGATACCGATATGCAGGCCGAAGACCCTGAGAAGAAAAAGGAAAATGTTGAAAACCTTGAAATGCTCACGGCTGATGATATAGCGGTTGCAGTACTGTTTTGCCTGAGCCAGCCAAAACGCTGCGACATTGTAGACATTAAGATAAGGCCGCACCTGCAGCTGATTTAAAAGATTTTTGCATAACTGCCCCTCTACAATAGATAACAAATAATTAATTCCACTAAAGAGATAGTTATGGAACCAATTTCCGCATGGACCGCAACCGCTCAGGATAACCTGGAGAGCGGAACCCTCATCATGGAAAAAGAAATACAGGGTTATCCGCTCAGGATAATCATGGCTGATTTTTGCCTGTGGGTTGTTGCCGAATGGGCGCATGGGGGTAAGATAGCTTTTAGGGCAGCGTTTGCAGCTAATGACAGGCTTACTGTAACCAATGTTGAAGATACTACAGATAAAGCTATTTTTATTTTAAAAGGTGCTACCGGAGAAATTACGGTAACGCTGACCCTACCTGAACCCGAAAAACCAATTTTCAGGTACACAACAGTTATAAAGCCGACATTTGATATGCTTATACCTTACTGGCCAAGGGACATCATGCCTTTATACAAAAGTGGTAAAACACAAAACACAAAAGGAAGGGTACATGCCAGCCAGGTAGGGTCGCGCTCCGGGCTGCTGTTCATGAGCATGGACAAACCAGAAACCGGATCTGTATTTTATTTCCAGAACCTCACCGCGCTAAACAAGTATTGTGAAACTACGCAAACATCGGCAGGTGACCTGGTAGGCGGCGTATGGCCCGAGTTAGGAATGAAGCTCCCGGTTACCAGCATAGAAAAGCCATTGAAGAGAGGTGAGGAATACACAATATCTGATGCTTTTGTGCTGCTGAGCGATGAGATACCGGAGGACAATTACCAGATGTCTCAGCAGTTCATGAACCATCTGGCCGATATTTACCTGCTCATACCAAAGCCGGATACAGAATACCATGACTGGATAGACATCCTGCACAAGGGGCTACACGACCTGGATACCCATAAAGGCTGCTGGCAGTATTCCGACGGTCGTTCTTACCTTAATGCTTACGTAAGTGATTATAAAACACCTCCCGAAAGCATGGTGCAGCTGGCTGTGCTGCTGCCACTGATGGATTATGACCGGTGGAGCGGCGAAGACCATCATCCCATAATAGAGACATTAAAAAATGGCCTTGAAAACTTTTATGATGAGGAGCTAAAAACTATAGTAAGGTGGCTCCCGGCAAAGGAGGAGAATCTTGATTACAGCGAAGAGCAGAAACGGCCTGACGTTATGGATTCGTGGTACCTACACCACCCGCTGCTCAACCTGTCGCGCCTGGCGCTTGATGGTGACAAGGTAGCTAAGAAGCTGCTCATGGACTCTATTGACTATGTAATTGAAACGGCGCATGAG
>JAEWKB010000196.1 GCA_023386255.1 Bacteroidota bacterium | reverse complement strand
GGATAAGATGGTTGACCTTCTGGTAAAGAGTGATGATTATAAAGAGGTGCAGAAAGAGATTACTAAAAGATCACCGCTTATAGACTGGATTTTGCTTTTAGTTATACTAACCGTTACCCTTGCTGCCGAATGGTTCGTGCGTAAATACAACGGTTTGCTATAGTGTTACACAAGTACTAAAATTATTATAAATGCAAAATACTCCTACCATAATTGTCTTAAATTTGGGTAACAACTAAAACTTTAAGACCATGAAAAGAGTTATTTATATTTTCGCAATTGCATTTGCAGCACTTTCCTGCGGCAGTACAAAAGAGGTAGAGCCAATGGCTATACTCACAGGCAACACGTGGCAGCTTTCAACCATGAATGGGTCAGCAGTAGATGCGTCAGCCTACAGGACACTGCCTTTTATATCATTTACAACCGATAATAAAGTAATGGGCAACGGCGGGTGTAACAGCTTTAGCGGCAGTTATAACCTTAATGACGAAGGCGGCATCAACATGAGCCAGTTGATATCAACCAAAATGGCATGTGACGGTGTTAACGAAACTGAATTTTTTAATACTTTGGAGAAAGCCAATATGACTAAGATTGATGCTGATAAGCTTACACTGCTAAACGGTGTTGATGAAGTACTGGTATTTGTACCGAAAAATACACGATAAATGATTACACCTGCTATCCTTAATTTTTTAAAGGAGCTAAGTAACAACAATAACCGTGAGTGGTTAGCTGAAAATAACAACACCTTCAGGGCTGCTGAAAAAGCCGTTAAGGTGTTTTTTAATGAAGTTGAGGAAGGCCTGCGTAAGCAGGATTCTATAGACAAGATGCAGGTGTTCCGCATTTACAGGGATGTGCGCTTCTCTAAAGATAAAACACCATACAAGCGCTTTTTTAGCGCATGGTTCTCACGCACCAAGCCTATGCTGAGAGGCAGTTATTATATACACATTGAACCCGGCACCACTTTTGTAGAAGGCGGCTTTTGGGAACCTGAACCGGCAGACCTGCTAAGGATAAGGAAAGAGTTTGAGATGGATGATACCTATATTCGGAAAATAATAGCCGATGAGACTTTCAAAAAATATTTTGGTGCACTGGAAGGTGAGGAGGTTAAAACAGCCCCTAAAGGCTTTGATAAAAATCATCCTACTATTGACCTGATAAAGAAAAAGCAATTCCTCATAACCAGGAAGTTTACCGATAAAGAAGTACTCTCTCCCGATTTTGCAAATGAAGTACTTAACACATTTGCTGCCATGCGGCCCTTCTTTGACTATATGAGCGATGTGCTCACCACCAACTTAAACGGCGAGAGCCTTTATGAATAAAAGAGGCTATTGCCTGTTTTATTATCTGTTATCGGTCAGTAACTGCACCTGATCCTTAAGCCTTTCAATAAGCATGTTCATCATTCGCTTATTTAATGTTGATGAGTTTAGTGTGTAATCCCTAAATTCTTCAATGGTAAATAAAGATATGATCATACCTTTCAATGCATTCCTAAACTTAATGTCCTTATGTATAGCATTTTCTATATAGGATATTTTTTTATCGGTACTCAATTCATAGAAGCTACCCTTTTGCTTATTTACATAATTTAAGAATGATTCCAGAAACAGGTCATTTTGTATTTTAAGGATTGGCCGTAGTGTTTTGTTCTGAAACATTTCATCATGTGATGATTGGGGGTGTATTTCGCCTATTGTGCCGCCTCTCCATTCAAGAAGGCTGCTGTCGCGCTGGTTCATGTTTTTCTTTTAAAGGTATAAAAAAACCTCTGCAATTGCAGAGGTTTTTAATTATTTATTGATTGCTTATTTCAGTATGAAAGTTACCCTTCTAACAATCTGCCTTGCGTAAGGAGAATTTTTATTTACTGAAGGATCCTCGCCATTACTCTTAATTGTCAGCCTTGAACCATCAATGCCTGCGTCAATAAGTATCTGCCTAACATTTTCTGCCCTTCTTTGAGATAGTGCCCTGTTGTATTCGGTATCACCAATTTCGTCAGCATAGCCTATTACGTCAGCCGATACAGTTGGGTTTTCTTTCAGGTACTTCACTAAGAAATTAATTCCGTTAACTGATTGTGCGTTAGGCTGGTCTTTGTTAAAGTCGAAGTAAACATTCACATAACCGCCATTAATCAGTTCTGCAAGTTCAGCATTTACGCCGGCAACAACTTCCTGGTTCTTGTTCTCAATGTAAGATTCAAGCTCATCAGGCACACCGTTTTGGTTCTTGTCAATAGTACGTCCTTTGCTGTCAACCGCTACACCTGTAATAGTGTTTGGTTCTGCATCAAGATAATCAGGAACACCATCCTTATCAGAGTCATCCATCATAGTCTCAAGTTCAGCAAGCCTTCCTTCAATATCTTCTAAGTCGTCAGATTTTTCATCAACAAACCAATCTGCATGCTGCTCATGCTTACCAAGATAAATAGAAAGGCCCAGAGTTGCAGTATATAATGTACTGTCAAATCCCTGGGTAAGGCTTTGATCATATTCAGATCCATCCCATGTTTTATGGTGGTGGAAATTGTTCATCATTGTCACATCAGCATTCAGGGCAATCCTGTTTGAAATTTTGTATTGTGCAGTTAGCCCCAAAAAGAAATTCCCTATATGGTCTTCTCCTTCATAACGGTCATTTGTCATTTGGGCTACACCAAATCCCATGTGTCCCAGTACATTGAAGCGCTGTGTAAAGGTTTCAAATTCCATGATACGGCCTAAGTTGGCATAACCATGAAATCCTATATTAATAATTTTAGTTTCGAACGGAAGAGAATTATCATCATTTTTTAAAACATCATACCCACCCTGAAACTTCACACCGAACTTCGAATTAAACATGTACCTGAAGCCCAGATCAGCATGGAAAAAATTTAATGCTTTAATAGTGTACCCGGGTGCTATGGGATCGGTAGCTTTATTTATACCTCCATTAATGTCAATAGACCACTTATTAAAATCCATGGCTCCTGTTGCAGCTTCCTGTTCGTCGTCTTCCTGTGCGCGCAGGGTGCTTGTCCCCAGGCATAGCAATAATAGCGGGAGTACTAGTTTCTTCATATTACAGTTGTTTTCGGTAGGTTATTTTCTGTAAAAATAATAATTATCCTTAAGAAATTATGTGTTATTTTTATAACATTTTAAGTACAAATGTAAACAATGTTTTCAATTACCAATCCGTTTGATTTAACTTTTTTATCTGAACATCAATATTTTACTGACATTCAGGCGATTCAGATGTTGCAAATAAGTAAGAAAACCTTTGTAAAATGGAATGACTATCCTTTAACAGAACGGCTGAAATTTATTAATAATTTAATATCTTCATTAACAAAAAACCAACACTTAATGGCGCAACAGTGCACTTTGGAGATGGGAAAACCTTATAAAGAAGCTGTTGCCGAGTTAAACAAATGCAAGTTGTTGTGTGGGTATTATATTCAAAATTCAAATGATTTTTTAGCTCCTACGCCGGTAAAAAGTGATGCAGGAGAAAGTTATGTATTATATGAACCTCTTGGTGTCATACTGGGTGTTATGCCATGGAATTTCCCGTACTGGCAGGTGTTCCGGTTTGCCAATCCTGCAATTATAGCAGGCAATACTGTTGTTGTTAAGCATGCCTCAAACGTGGCGGGTTGCAGTAAATTATTGGAAGAACTTTTTATTGATGCCGGTTTTCCCGTTGGTATTTATCAGAACCTCCTGATTGCGGGCAGCCAGGTTCAAAAAGTTATTGAAAATCCTATTGTTAAGGCAGTATCGCTGACAGGTAGTGAAAAAGCAGGGGCGTCGGTAGCTTCAATAGCAGCAAATCAAATTAAGAAAGCAGTATTGGAACTTGGCGGGAGCAACGCATTCATTGTACTTGAAGACGCCGATATTCAAAAAGCTGTAAGCACCGCGGTAAGGGCACGTTTTCAAAATACGGGTCAAAGCTGCATTGCTGCAAAGCGTTTTTTGGTACACGAATCACTTTATAATGATTTTGTTGAACAATTTAAGGCCGAAGTACTTAAGTTAAAGATGGGCGATCCTATGGACAGTGCTACTGATATTGGGCCATTGGCGCGCCTTGATCTGGCTGAGGATATAGAAAAACAAGTGGATGAATCGGTAGCAATGGGTGCAACAATTATTACCGGCGGCAAGCGCGACAGGGCATTTTATGAGCCAACAATACTTACTGATGTTACTGCCGATATGCCTGTATTTAATGAGGAAGTATTTGGGCCGGTGGCGGCAGTAATTAGTTTTAAAAATTTTGAAGAGGCTGTTGAACTAAGTAATGGCACCGATTTTGGCCTGGGCGTTTCAATTTTTACAAAGAATGTAGATGCAATAAAAAATAAGCTGCACATGTTTGAAGAAGGAGCAGTTTTTATTAATGCAATGGTTAAATCAGACCCCGCACTGCCATTTGGTGGCGTAAAACGATCAGGCTATGGCCGCGAGCTTGCTGAAAACGGAATTAAGGAGTTTGTAAACGTGAAAACAATCTATATAAATTAATTATTTAACACCTGCAAGTTTCAGGGCAGTCGCAAATGTTTCGGTACTGTTTGCGGTAAGGCTGGGCGGAATAAAATCTTCACGTGGCGTACCATTAACGTGGTACATAGCTTCTGATGGGATCTGGTACCCGATATTGGTATTAGTGGTACGGTAAGTATAGATAGCTCCTAACAACCCAGCCATTTTAGTGCCTGTTATTTTTGCTCTTTTCATACTGTCCAGGCCTATTGCAATGCCCTCGCCCATACTTCCGGTCCAGTGCCCTACCATTAATATTAATTTATTTTTGTAAACGTTCTTTCGTGGTGTTACATACTCTACCCATGACCTTACTGTACCATACTGTTTTTCTTCAATAACATGTTTTTGGTAAGGCAGAGGCCGTGAAATAAACCTACCCATGATAGCTCTCGCAACAGTCGTATTGCCGCCACTGGGTGTATCAGTAATATCTACGATCAATGATTTTGTATTTAACAGATTATCAAGCGCAGTGTCAAATTCTTTTATGAGATCATTGTTCCAAAGGCAGTTGTTTATCTTAATATAGCCAACATTGCCAGTCAAAATTTTATATTCAAGAAGCTTCTCATCTGCTTTTGGTGCTGTAGTATCAGGGTAAAAAGTTTTCTCAACCCCATCTTCAAGTACTGTTATTTCCCGCTTCTTATCATGTGTTCCCGCCAGCAGCATGTTAACTGCATACGTATACATAGCGGCATTGTGTGTGGTGGTATGTTTAGGGAGAAACACTTTTAGTTGATCAGGAACAGGGAGGCCATTAAACTTTATTACCTGCATACCGGGTTTTAATCCGCATGCCTGTGCACCTGAGCCGGGCTTCACATCAGTAATAATGAAATTATCACCACTTTTCTCGATAAATACATCTGTGCCACTAGGTATAATTCTATTTGAATCAGGATAGCTGGTATTTAGGGATACATGGCCATTATGAAATTCTGTAACTACACGTTCGAGCAGCTTAATAAATTCATAATCGGATTTTACAGCAGCCGCTTCAGGCTGGTAAATTTCCTTTACTTTGTTCCAGTCTAAACCCTGTTTTTCAAAATATGCATAGTTATTTTTGTAGTCTGTCCAGAATTCCAGAAAATCCTGTTCGTATTTACTTTGGGCTGATGTACTACAGATAATAGTAATAATTAAGATAATTGCAGGCCATATACGCATTCTGATAAGCTTTTTCCAAATGTAGGAAATATAGTATTGCTACGAAAGCTTTTCTAAAATAGCCTCCAGGTCAAGTGCATTATCAAAAAAATCAGCCCACAGGTCGCCCTTTTCCTTTACGCGCTTCGGCAGCGTATTGATGTTATAAT
>JAEWKB010000163.1 GCA_023386255.1 Bacteroidota bacterium | reverse complement strand
AGTCTATATATTTTACGTCGTTATCCTTTAACACTTTATGAATTGTATGGTGCTCTCTTCCGCCCGGAGGATTAAAATGGATTGAACGGTAGCCATACACTTTTTCGAAAGCATTAAGCCCGTCAGTTATAATTTCGGTGAAAGCTTCATTTTCTTTCATGTCCCAAAATTCAAATGCGGCTGTATAGGATATAGTGCTGTATCCTGAAGAAGATATAGATGTATATGTACGGTTATTTAATGCAGTAAGAACCTCAGGGTCTCTTTTAGCCAGCTTTTCTTTAAACACTTTAAGATTTAAGTGTTCCCTGCCATGAAATTGCGGTACCATTATCCCGGTACGCAGGCCTTCCCGCCACAAATCCCATACGCCTTCATATCCCTTAAGTTTAGCAAGGGTTTCAGGCAGCAGCTCATAATGGTATTCCGTATAGCCCTCTTCGCGCATCTTTTCGAAATTTATATTACAAGGCATGGCAAAAGGAGTAAACACTGCAGGATTGCCATTTTTATCTTTTACCGACGTTAATACCTCATATAAAGCTTCAAGATCTTCCCTGGTTTCGAGCGTATCAAGGCGATCAAAACGGTTTTTGGGCTTTATCCCGGCTTTTTCAAGGTTAGCAGCGGCCTCCTTAGAGTCAAGCCGTACATTGCCGTAATCATCTACTGATATTACTACTATTTTTCTGTCCGTTTTCCAGCCTATAACATTTTTGGCATTATTCAATATATCGGTCTTTATACCCATAGTATTTTATTTTTCTTGTAAATATAGTTCTACTATTTTATCTGCGTTCCCACGCTTAAAATCATTTGCGGCGGCAACAGTATTGTTGATATAGTGCTGCCTTAGGCTTTCATCCCGGCTTATTTCAAGTATAAAGGCTGCAGCTTTATTTAAGTCATCACTGCTATAGCACCTGCCGTGGTTATATCGCTCGCAGTAGTCATGCAATTCAGAATCGTCAGCTGCGATATATAATGAGGGGATGCCGTAGCTCATAAGATTGTAGCTTTTGCTTGGAACGCTCCCTTTGCTGGTGGCATCGTCAAGTATTACAATACCGAGGTCAGCAGCCGAAAGTGAGTAAGGAAACATCTCGTCTGACTGGAAGGGAAGGAACTGGCAATTAGGAAGTTTTTTCTTCTCCACCAGTTCTAAAATTGCGGGCAGTTTAGCACCACGCCCAATTATCTGAAAAAGAATATTAGTATTATCCTTCAGCATTTCGGCAAGTTCAACCATGAGCTCCACTTTATGTGTAAGGCCTATATTACCGGAATACTGCACAATAAATTTCCCTTCAAGCCCATGCAATTTTATAAATGGGTTTTGATCTTTAGGTGTCTTTTCGTTGGACTGGAAAATTGACCATATAGGCGTAATGTGCAGTTTGCTTTTATCAACATATCTTGACAGCAGGCCGCTCATCCTGTTGCCTATAGTAAATAATCGATAAGCTTTTTTAAACGAAAGCCGGTTAAGGAAACTCCACACTTTGTAAACTATGTGGCTTTCCTTCATTCCTGTAATTTTTAGGGTATCAGGATATACATCCCATATTATCATACTGAACCGCTGAAAAGTTACCAGGTTTAGCAGGTAGGCCATGGGCGGTACCGAAACAAAGAACACTTCATGCTTCCTATACTTCGTATTCAGCAGCCAAAACATTTTTAGCATAGCCGTAAGGTAAGATTTGGCCTTTGCCTTTGCGGGGCGCTCTACCCACTTATTTATATTATGCACCTTTATTGCAGGGTTAAGATCCTCTCCCTGAACATGAATACTTCCTGTAATGATGCTTACATCTTCAAAGCGCTCAAAAAAAGCATTACAAATACCTACAGTAAGGTAATTTGCAGCCTGATTTACAATTACTATCTTTCGGCCCTTAATCTTTTCCGCCATCAGCAAGTTGCTTTAATAATTCTAGATATTTTTTTGCCCTAACATCTGCAGAGCCAAAATTTTTAAGTGTTTCTTTTCCTTTTGCCACCAATGATTTACGAAGATCTTCAGACGCTGTAAGCTGAATTATCTTATCGGCAATATCAGCAGGGTCAATAGGATTGAAATAAACCGCAGCATCTTTGCAAACAGTATGTGCAAATCCCATATCACTTGTCAAAATAGGAACATCCATTTTCATCGCCTCTGCATAAGAAGCAGAAAAACATTCCAGCAGCGTAGGCAGGAACATTACATCACACTCCTTGTAAAGAGCAGGTGCTTCATCAATTTTAACCACCCCCACATTATATATATAAGCCCGGTATTTTTCAGGGAAATGCTCCGTGTAGACCTCATCCGGAAGTGTTAATACAAACCTGATATTTGCTATTCCTCTTTGTAATAATATATCAATTACTGGTTTAATAATACCAATATTTTTATGTTGGTACCATGCCGAAAGGGTAAGCATACGGAACTCATCCTGCTGCCTTGCCGGAAGTTTATCATCAACTTGTTTAGGATTAAGGTATTTTGAACTAAATGTATTGGTAACAGTATATACCTTATCTGTCCCTAAATATGCCCGAAGCCTTTGGTTCACGTCATCAGTCTGCACTACATAGGCATCCGCATCCCGCTTAAAGAAATATTTAATAAATGCACCCTTTATTTTCCATTTTAATTGCCTCAGCAAAGGCAGGCTGCTGATAAATGGTGAATCAGTATATATGTAATGTGGCAAATTGTAACCTGCAAGGTGCGGCGCACGCGGCCTCCAATATGCCGGGCCCGAAGTAGTAAAAACCACATCAGGCTTTACTTTAGCTTCCAGTTCCTTAAAAAAAACTCCGGCTCCTTTTATAGAAAATACTTTTGTAGCAGGCCTGTAGCCGATTTTATAAAAACGGAAGTTTTGAGGAAATGTATCCCTCTTTATCATTTTACCTATAGTAGTGCCTAATACTATGTGATACTGGTGCTCAGGATAGTTTTTGCATTCTTCAATAAAAGAATAAGCTACCTGCACACCACCTCCCTTAAATGTTGATGCTGTATTTATTAAAATCTTCATGCTTTTATGCCGGTCATAAATTCAAGGTATTGCTTTGCAATTTCGTCCACCCTGAATTGTTTTATCATTTGGGCTGCTTCCTGTTCAAATTGTTGCCTTAAAGAAACATCATCCATCAGCTTTTTAAGCTTAGTTACATATGCTTCATGGTCCATTTCCTTAACTAAAAAGCCATTTTTACCATCGGTTATCAAATCCGACGGCCCTGCCACACAGTCATAGCTTATGCAGGCAATTGGGGCGCTTAAAGCCTCACCCAAAACATTAGGAAACCCTTCAGATGTAGATGTAAATGCAAAAATACTGGCTTTACTATAATAAGCGTCAACATTTGATACCGTGCCGGGAAAAAGCACATGCTCTTCTATCCCCAAATCTTTTATCTTTTGCTTTGTGGCAGCTAAGTATTCTCCTTCGCCAAGAAAAACCAGTTTCCACGTACCGTCATTAACCTTGGCAAAATATTCGGCCAGTACCGGCTGGTGTTTTGATTTTATAAAACGCCCGGTATTAAGTATTATATTCTCTTTTACAACACCGGGCTGTGGCTTTACCATTTTTATAGGGTTCCCAATCACCCTTATGTTTTTATGCCCGGTTTTTTTTAGCGCCTCTTTTTTCGCGGCTTCTGTTTGTGCTACAATACCGTGAGCGCGTTTATACATTATCGCATTAAGCCTGTCAGTAAACCTGCCGTAACTTATGGTTGGCCGGCTCCTGTCAGACACAAATGTTTTGATTCCGAGGCCCATTGCGGCAAGCAAAACAAAAGAGTTATACTTCCCCCCGAAACTTAACTGTACATCAGGCTTGTTCTTCTTAAGATATGTCCTGAGATAATTATAAATCTTAAACGTAAAAACAGGCCTCGAGTATTTTTTATAATCAAAATCAGGCTCCACTATCTTCACATTTGGCGGTAGCGTGTAAAACTGCTTTTCCCTGATAAGGCATATAACAGTAACCTCAAGCTGCGGTATCCCTGCAAAATAGGTGGCAAGTTCTGATATAACCCTTTCGGCTCCTCCTGAAGTTAATGATGGGGTTATAAAATGTACTTTTGTAGGCATTGAATATATGGTAATCTTATCAGGCTGTTAGTATACTAGCTATTGTATAGGGCAAAACTTTATGCTTTATGTATTTGCTTCACCACAAGGTCAACCATCCAACCCTGGGCATCAAAACGGCCTTCGTGCCATTTTAATGATTTATCCCAGTAGCCGGGGCAGTCATAGTAACCTTCCTTGGTAAACCCGTAGCTTATTTCAACTACCAGCGGTTCACCGTCAAGAAAAACAAAATCAATGGCAAGGCACTGCGATTTTATTTTGTCTGCCACTTCAAACGAGCGTGCTATAAGGGCATCGCTAAACAATTCTTTATCATACAATATGTGGCCGCTGCCTGAAGCCCTGAAATCATTGTCGCGTACCATGCGTTTAATAGCAAAGGCTTTATCATCTATAAGCACTACGCGTATATCATGGTCATTGTTAGGAATAAAATCCTGAAAGTAAGCATAGCCACGTTCGTTGCCTTTTATCCTGGAGTATTGCGGCGCATAGGCAAGCCTGACTATACCTTTGGCTACATCGCGGGCGCTTGCTGTGCCTTTGCCAAATTTTCGGAGCCGCTCCTTAAGATTACTCCAGCCTTCATACTGTGAAAATCCTCTTCCAAATGCTTTTTTTACAAGTGCTGCAGCCTGGCGCCTGCTCCTGGCTAAAATTACGTTGGCCGACCCGGCACCTCCCCTTAATTTAAATACTTTAGGAAAGGTAGCGGTTTCAACCCATGCCAGCGCCTCTTTTTCAGTATAAAATGCATATGATCTTACCGCAGGAACATCAAGGGCTTCCTGAAGATATTTCTGCCCTACTTTATCATCAAAATGCCATGATGTCCTAAAATCAGGAAATACTTTTTTCCCGGCATGTTCCAGGGCATAAAGTAAGGGTTTGGCAAACAATATATCTTTGGGATTAGCATGGTTGTGGTGCCACATGAGCGCGTCACAATCCAACATTTGCTCCACTATATTATTGGCATAGCAATTAACCAGTTTATAGGGTATATTATTAGCCTCACAGTGCTTAATCCAGTTTTCGCTAAATGAGTTCTCTCTGTGGTGAATGGCTATTTTCATACTATTTTCGTAAGCTAAATAATGCATCTATACCCTTTACATTACAATGATTTCCATCATAAAAATATGTTTCATCCATACCCAGCAATCCGGGGTCAAATGCTCCCAATACCTGTACATTATTGTGTTTTGATGACATGGTGCGGCAAAATTGCTCGGTACTTTTAAGCTGCTGATAGTATGGGTTTTTAGATATATAATCAAATACCTTCGGATGAAGCGGCGGAACCACTAATGTTACTTTGCAATTTTTACTTTTTAGGTAAACAATCAACTTTTCAAAAATATCCTTTATATCAGGAGAAAGCTCCGTATTTGTTTTAATACCGTAACGCAAACTGTTTTGATATTCGGCAGCCTTAGCTTCAACCCGCGCCGGTGTAGGCTCCCGGTACTTTTTATCGTAAGTTATTGATCCGTCCGGATGATGTGTTATGGCGGCATCGTTAACAGGATTATCTGTTATAACCGGTTCGCCGGGATTATGCATTAATTTCTTAATACTGCTCGTAAAATATGATAGGGATACCAACTGCCAGTATTTAGATTCTTCTTTTTCATCTCCATCAACATCAGACGCTTTACCTGAAAGCTTCTGAATAATTGTGTTATATTCTTTTTCTAATGTTTTCCACCTTGATTTACCTACATTTTCGGTAAAAGTGTGTGGGTCAATACCTATTACCAGTTCTTTAGGATAACATTGCTTTTCATCATACATTGAGAAAATAGCCATTATATCTTCAACAGTGGCTGCGCTAACACTGTTATTAAACAGTTTTTGCCCGGGAAAGTAACCTGAATGCACAAGCATCACGCGGCTTGACCCTAATACTACAACATCAGGGCAGGATTGATCCTGGTTTATTAAAAGCCTTTGCAGCAGCCTTTCATCATAATTAAATGTATTTGTAACATTTTTACCTGCCAGCATCCCTTTTGCTATTTTATACTCATAGTTGTTTGAGAACAAATTGGCAGCATCGCCAAAGTAATTAACTCCTACAATCAGTAACAATACAGGAAGTAATACCAGTACAACTTTTATTAAGAACTTCTTCATATTAAAACTGGAAATAGATGAACTGATTTTCATTAAAATTACCGTACAGGATAATAACCATTATTATCACGTAATAAATTGCTATCCTGGCGGCCGTAAACTTTAACTTCCTGAGTGGCTGAAGTGCAAACTGGTACTCCCTACCAAACCACTCAACCAACATAAAGATTACTATCAATAACAATAAAGGGAAAGATTTACTTATACCCGGGAAGTGAGGTACTGACAGAAGTGACCGAGAAAAAATTTCTCCTATATAGCTAAAGGCGTGTCCTATACTTTCTGCACGGAAAAATATCCAGGCAAAAACTGTTAATGTAAAGGTTATACCCATCGCTATAATTTCGCGCACAGATGGGAATAGCCTGCCCTGTGCAACAATATCAAGATTTTTCCTGTTGGTACTCATTAGTATTGAAGGCATAATAAACAAAGCATTGAGTAGCCCCCATACAATAAATGTCCAGTTTGCACCATGCCAAAAACCACTCACAATAAAAATGATGAATGTATTCCTTACCTTCATCCAGGAACCTCCCTTGCTTCCGCCAAGCGGAATATATAAGTAGTCCCTAAACCATGTAGATAATGATATGTGCCAGCGCCTCCAAAATTCCGCAATATCTCTTGAAAAATAAGGAAACGCAAAATTGCGTAGCAGTTCTACTCCAAATAACCTGGCAGTTCCCAATGCAATGTCAGAATAGCCGGAAAAATCACCATATATCTGGAATGTGAACATCAATGCTCCCAATACCAAAGTACTTCCTGAATAATCTTCTGAATTATTAAAGATCTGCGTAGCTATTTCGGCACAATTATCTGCAATAACTATTTTTTTGAAAAGCCCCCAAAGTATCTGGCGAAGCCCATCTACCGCCTGATGATAATTAAACTCCCTTTTACGCTGTATCTGTGGTAAAAGATGTGTTGCCCTTTCAATTGGCCCTGCAACAAGTAGCGGAAAAAAACTAACAAAAACAGCATAGTCTACAAAATCCTTTTCGGGTTTTATCCTATTTTTATAAATATCAATTACGTATGAGAGGCCATGAAATGTATAAAATGATATACCAACAGGAAGAATTATATCCAACAGCCATACATTGGCTTTTAGTCCTACCAGAGAAAGCCCGTCGGCAAAAGATTCGGCAAAAAAATTGTAGTATTTAAAAACACCCAAAAAGCCGAGATTTATTGTAATGCTTAGCCAAAACCAAAATTTCTTGCTTTTATCGCTACCGGCCTCTGCCATTTTTATACCGGTATAATAATCCAGTAATGTAGAAAACATAAGCAGGAACATAAACCTGTAATCCCAGCAGGCATAAAAATAATAGCTGGAAACCAGCAGTAAGATGTTTTGAAGCCTGGTATTTCGGCCTGTACCAAACCAGTACAGCAAAAACACAATTGGTAAAAAAATGGCAAAACTCAGCGAGTTAAAGAGCATATATATATATTTATATTTTAAAATTAGTGCAAACCTATAGTTTAGAAATTAAATCTCCTAATTCAGTAGAAGATAAAATCTGCGCCAGGCCATGCTCCTAATGACTATTGATTAAATTAGACTTCACAGCAATCCGGTTTCACAAAGAATTTTGTAGGCGCATTGCTATCTTCATTTATTCTATGCCTGCGGGATATTTAGGATTTTAACTGTTTTTGCGGGATTACCTACAATAAGTGAATTTGGCTCAAAAGTGCCTTTAACTATACTCCCGGCAGATACAACCGCATTATCGCCAATCACTGTTCCTTTTAAAATAATTGCATTCAATCCTATCCATACGTTATTCCCAATAACCACCTCTTCAGGTGAGTCCCTATTTACAGTCCTGTCATAAGAATATAGTTCATGACCATTGGTATCAAGAATATTCACTCCCGAGGCAATAACGCAGTTACTTCCGATTTTTATTGATTTTTGCGCATGTATATAGGCACCGTTAACCCTACAGTTATCACCAATTTCAATTAGAGCGCCTTTAACATCAGCAAGTAATGTGGTAGGAAAGGGCATACCTGCCTGATAACCTTTAGCATTAGACCTTAAGTATACGTTTTTCCCCAATTTAATTACACTCATTTTATTAATTATAACTGTTTTATAATCAATAATGGTGTTTTCACCAACCAATATGCCATGATTGAATAGCTTTAACCTGACTTTTTTTAGCAGCCTGCCAAAACGCACCATCGCGGAATATACCATATTACTTTCCTTCTATTATTTTTCCTAAATCAGGTGATGACATAAACTCTGTTTCAGGCCATTTTTTTAAGACCCTGCGAAGTAGCCCATCCAGTTGCTTTAAATTTTCACTCCTGTTTTCCTCAACCAATGTACCTATAAAATTTAGCCGGTGTATAGATATTACAGCGGGCTTATTCCATAAAAATGCAGTTTCAATTTCTTTAAAACATCTGTCTGCTGTATATTTTGCTCTGTCAAGCGAAGGCTCAAAAATGCAGTTACGGTTTAAATAGGTAAGCCCTGCGCTGCTTTTGCTGCCAAAACTATGTGCTTTCCTGATTCGTTTATTATTTATATAATCATATGTTTTATGAGAATTCCCTGCCTGGACATACTTTATGCCATGATGTTTCATTACAGGTTCCAAATCGTCATTCCATGTATAGAGAGGGGCTATAAAGGATAGTGATGTAAAACCGAACGATTCTTCAAATATTGAAACCGCGTCGGTTATTGATTTGCTTACAGCCCTAAATCCTTTTTCATCCTTATATATTAATGAAGCCAGATAGGGCTTATTAATTGAAGGCGACGTAATAGTGCTCAGTCCAAAAGTCCGTAAATCAAATGCCGACTTCACTACTTGATTATTTTTAACCTCTTCAAGCCACATCTCCGGATTCAAATGTTCACGGCCGTGTAGCTGGGGGAAAAAGAACTTATTTTTTACACCTTCCCTCCATGTCTCAAAAACATTATGCTGAGGATAATATTCCTTAAAAGTAGTTGTAAACGGCTTGTAGAAATAATCAGAAAAATTATTCTCTTCAATTTTATCAAAATCAGGATTGGCCATAACCGTATTAGCTGTTATTACCGGGGGATTGCCTTTAAAATCCCTGATTTTATCTAATACATTAAATGTATGTTCTAGATCCTGTACTGATTCAAGCGTATCATAGGTATTGTAAGGGCATAAATTTACCTTAACACCCTGGTTTAGAAACTTATTATAAACTTCTCTTGACGGCATCCTGATGCTTCCCCAGTCATCAGACTCGATAACCAAAATCTTCCGTTTTGTTTTAAACCCTTTAAAGTTTAATGTTAAATCATCAACTTTATTTTTAATCCTGCTTATCATATGCTACTTAAATAAATCAATAAGTGCAACCTCACTATCTACAAAAAGTGCCAGGACCGGGTTACCCGCAAGAGTAACTACCCCTATAGAGGCAAAGCCGTTCCTTATTGTTACTACTATATATAAAAGCAGTAGTGGCAATGTAGCCTTAAACAAGAGGTTCAATTGCCGCACTTTAGGGGCTATATCAGCATATTGCGTTATAAGCGCTAAAGCCATAAGATCGGCCACGATAACAAAACGCGAGCCCGAAGGCACCATAGAAAATATATTGGCTACACCAAAAAAAAACAATGTAAAGGCAAGCATTCTCTTAAGTTCGGGCCGGTTTTCAATAACCTTGCGATTTATATACATGTAAATTACATACGCCATAACACTCCACGTCAGGAATTTCAAATAAAAAACAGCATATAAATTTCTTGTGTCGGGGCCGCTATTGGCAATTTTTTCAACTGTATCTTCATTTATATATGCAGCTGTCCTGGCAGAGAATATGCTTGGCATGTAATTATTAATAAGAGAACTTAACGCCTGAATATTTATCTCGGTTATAAAGATTGATGCCAGGAAAAAGTAATAATAAACTGCCGGCCTGTTACCTATAAAGAAATAGCCGATAGTTATAAGTACCGGTAAAACAAATGAAAAGTGCACAAAAGGCGACAGTAGTATAGGGATGATGTATAACTTTTTCTTTTCATGAAGAAGCGGCAGCAAGCCGAAAAGAAAAACATGTGTTGCCGTCCAGAACCTGAAACCATTGAGGTTCCATATGGGGGCAACCAGTGAAAATACAATCAACAAAAAAAGGACTTTGGTATCCAGCCGATTTTTTAGCCGTTCTATTACATACCACATATTCCGGGAAAAAAAATATCCGTATACCAACCCGAAAGCAGCAATAAGATAAGCATAATTATCGGTTAGCTGGCCTACAAAATAGGTAAGTACAGGCTGTAATATATCAGCATAATCCTCATCAGTATAAAATAATGATGTCATTTCGCTAAAGGTCATACCGGAATTCCTCATGGAATAAAACCAGCTTATGTACCTGTTGATATCACTTCCCCTGTTATCAACTGAAAAGGTAAAAGTGAAACCATAAAAAACAGTAAAGGCCCAAATAATGTTTTTAGACCAGCGCGACCTGAAATTTTTAAGCGAAACAAAAAGAGAAAGCGCCGGTGTTACAAAAAACAGGCACCAGATAAATATAGTATTACTCTTCTCGGTAGAATTTAACACTCAGCCAATTTTAAAAATTTCGCGCAAACATTTTCAATTTTGTACTGTTCCACGTCTTTAATAATATACTGCCCGCTGTAATTGCCGTTAAGAAATTCATCAACAGTTTTTTTATCAAGCGCTTTGGTCTTTACGCTTAAGATAGGTTTTTTTATGATGGCAAAATCAATCAGTTTACTTGGGGTCTGCTTTTGCCCCACATTTTCAAAGTTCACCACAAAATCCATTGTAGCCATTGTTTTAAGAAGTTCTGCCCTGGGTATAAAATCATGCAGAACAATGCGCCCGTTACCACGTTTTAAAAATGGCTTTACAAGCTCACTTTTCTTGGTATAGATATGAAACCTAAAATCTTTGTCTGAACTCACTAAATACTCAAGAAACTCAGAGGGGTCTCTCCGGCCCTGTATAAATAGGCCCGGATAAACAAATGTGGGCACTTTATTGCCTACATATTCCGGTAATTCAATTTCATTGAAATCAAAGCCTTGCGGGATTACCTTGATTTTTTCATGAAATTCAGGGTAATATCCCTGAACAGAACCCTCGGTGGGTACAGCAGGGAAATCGGCTTTTTTACAAAAATCTTTTTCAAGGTATTTAAAGTAAGGTGCAGGCTTAAAAGTATCATTTTCACTTCCCATATAAGGGTCGCCGCAATCTGCTACCCAAACCTTGGCTACAGGGTTATTTTTTGTCCGCACCTTTGCCACTCCCCAATGCACAGGGTAAGGTACAGCAATTGATATCATTAAATCATACCCGCTTTCATTTTTCAGGGCCCTCTTCACCATTCCCCTATATTCTATTGCTGGGTATTCAAGCATTATCTTGCTCAGCCTGGAAACCATCCTTCGGGCGATACTAACAACACCGCCTCCTTTTATAGCCACAGGTTTCCACTTTGGCATTCCCAAATCTTTAATTTTTATGCCAAATCTGCTTTCAAATTCAGGATGGAATTGCTCGTTTCGGGGTGTAAGCACTACAACATCATGCCCTTCGCGTGCAAATTCCTTGGCAAGTTCTGTTGCCCTGTTGGCACGTGGAGAATTTGCGGGATAAAAAACCGCGGAAACAATTAATATTTTCTTTTTATCCATTTGATAATGCTGCTAAATGTTTTACTATACGCTCTGCCGCTTTTCCATCCCAAAGTTCAGGCACTGCGCCTTTTTTCCATTGCCCTAACATTATCTTTAGCATATTTGGCTTTATGTTTTCCGGATTGGTCCCAATAAGCTCATTAGTCCCTATTGTACAGGTTTCAGGCCTCTCTGTGTTGTCCCTTAGCGTTAGGCAGGGTATCCCCATCACTGTGGTTTCCTCAGTTATACCTCCAGAGTCTGTTATTACACCGCGGGCATTCTGCACCAGGTAATTAAATTCATGGTATCCTAAAGGATCCACTATAAAAAGATTTGGGGCTTCAATGCCAAGGTCTTTAAAAATTTTTGCTGTACGGGGGTGTATAGGGAAAACTACAGGCAAGCCACCTGCATTTGCTACAATTTCATCAATCAGATTTTTCAGCTTCACACCTTCATCAACATTAGCAGGCCTGTGTAGTGTCATCACAAAATACTCTTTCGTACGCAGGCCTCTTTCCTCAAAAAACGAAGGTGGTGTAAATTTTTCCATGTTAGCCAGTAACGTATCAATCATTACATTGCCAACAAAGAAAATGCGCTCATCAGGTATCCCTGCATCTTTAAGATTTTTATTTGCGAATGAACTGGTAGTAAAAAAATAATCTGTAATACTATCGGTTACCATACGGTTAATTTCTTCAGGCATAGTAAGGTCAAATGACCTGATACCGGCCTCAACATGGGCAACTTTTGTATTAAGCTTTTTCGCCACTATAGAGCAGGCAAGAGTTGAAGTAACATCTCCCACTACCAAAACAATATCGGCAGGATTTTCAATAAGCTCTTTCTCGAATGCCACCATTATTGCAGCAGTCTGCTCAGCCTGCGTACCGCCGCCGCCGCCAAGGTTTGCGTGAGGTTGTGGTATATTCAGTTCCTCAAAAAATGTGTCAGACATTTTTTGGTCGTAGTGCTGGCCTGTGTGCACCAGCCTGTACTCCAAAGTATTTTCTTTTTGAATAGCATGTATTATGGGTGCTATTTTCATAAAATTTGGCCGGGCACCTGCTATGAGGGTAATTTTCATATTACGGTATGGTAAGTTAATTTACGGCTTTAAGGAAAGTATTTTTAAACTCGCTATAGGTGGGATGTTGCAAAACTTCATTCCACCATTGCTCAAGGTCAATCCTGTTTAAATGTGATATCAGAGAATCAAAATTATTATGTAGGACACCTACCTCCAGGAAAAATTCATAGAAAGGTTTAATTATCTCGGTCGGGTCATCATTATTCAGGAGCCCAACAGTAGGATGATCTACATACAAACACTCCATAAAATTAGTGCTTGGTACAGTAAACTGTATAACGGCCCTTGTTTGCGATATTACATCGGCTATACCGGTTTTAGCTGTATCTATTGTTATATCTTTACTAACAGGAAAACCTATTTTATGCGCTATAAAGGGTATTTTACTGCTGGGGCGAGGCCTGGCAATTAATCTGCTATACTTGCTCCGGTTTAATTTAACAGAGAGATCATCTGTATATTGCTTATATTCTTCACGATTCTTGCTGTTAATACCCGGATAACAAAATAAACAGTCATAGCTTGAGACCTTAGGTTTACGCTGATATTCACGCTTAAACTTTTCAAGCCTGTAGGCTTTACCCGGAGTATCTTTTTCATAAATTTTCCAGCCCCAGGTAATATATCTATCTGATATGGCGGCCTCATTCTTGTGACCGTTATGAGATGCGATCTCACCGTAATACCCACCATGTTGGTAAAAATGAAGCTTTGCGCCGTTATCCAGATATTTGGCTAACAGAAACTTCATAAAAAAAGAATCCAGTATTGAAGTATGAAATACTTTCTCTGATGGATCATAAATAGGTATTAACTGCATTATCTCATCAAAGTACTCTACATATATCTCAGGAAGCTGCTTTATTACATTTCTATAAAAAACATCAGTTTCTTTTTGGGCGAAAGTAACAGCCTCTTTACGTTTAACTGCGTTACGTTTACGTAGGCGCGGAAAAAAATCAGGCAAATATGAACCAACATCACTAGTAATGCTTTGAGGGTCATGAAAGCCAAAAGCTATATTTTTATTTTCAGAAAGTATTTTTAAAATTGGCTTATAATTACTGCCTGTTTGAAAAGACTTTGTAAGGTATCGTAATCTTTTGGTAAATCGTTGTTTTAAGCCAGGATGTACCCTTGCATTGATAGGCTCGAACAAGGGCGCTAAATCCATGTCTGCTGAAAGGAAACTTCTGCGGCTGATAACAGAGTTAACATATGTACCAAGGGTAATTTTCCAGAACCTTTCAGAAAAGTTCACCTCATGAAGTTTATTTAAAACAGTAGCAAGCTTTTTTGTAATCTCCTCTGTAAGCACTCCCCTTTCTGAAGAGAATGCAGACAAATAGGTGCTTTTTTCCTTACTTTCAGCCATGGTAGTACTCAAGCTATTTTACAAAATCAAGATTAAACCGCATGCCTGTTGTCAAATCCTTAGCACTTGTTTTACCAATAATATCATTATAATGCTTTGGATGAAGGCCAAACCCGGGACGGATAGATCTTATATTTTCTTCTGTAAAGGTTTCTCCCTCTTTTATATCTGCAGTCACATATAAAGACCTGCAGAAATCTCTCCCTTTACGTTGTTTATCAGTGAGGGTATAATCTACTTTACCAATTGCGGCTTCAGCTTCGCGAACAGCCTTAACCATTGCAGTAAATTCCTCTTCATTCATTGAAAAAGAAGCATCAGGGCCGCCAATGGCACGGTCAATTATAAAATGTTTCTCTATTATTTTCGCACCGAATGCTGTAGCCACAACAGGAACTGTGCTACCCATAGTATGATCTGATAATCCGCTTATAACGCCGTAACGTTCGGCAAGGTCTTTTACCATTATCATATTGGCCTCTTCTATAG
>JAEWKB010000116.1 GCA_023386255.1 Bacteroidota bacterium | reverse complement strand
TCCTTTACCTAAAGAGCTTATAAAAATATTTTTTTGCTTTAGCTTTTCTGTCAGCGCTTCTTCGCTGTATTGCGGCTTTATTGCAAATATTAAAATATTCGTTTCTACAGGCTCTACCGAGGCAACCCACGGCAATTGCTGTAGCACCTGCGCCAGCTGTTTCGCTCTGCGGTGGTCTTCTTCAAGGCGGCCCACATTATTTTGCAGGGCATAGAGCCCCGCTGCTGCCATATAACCTACCTGTCGCATTCCACCACCTAAGATTTTACGTATCCGTAATGCTTTTTTAATCGTGCGCGCATCACTTACTAAGAGCGATCCTACAGGCGCTCCAAGCCCTTTAGACAAACAAACCGAAATAGTATCAAACAACTCTCCAAATTGCTTAGGGTGCTGCCTCTTTGCTACCAGCGCATTCCAAAGCCTGGCACCGTCAAGATGGTATTTAAGGTTGTGCTTTTGGCAAACCTGCTTTATTTCTTTTAAAGTTTCAAGATCATAACAAGCGCCCCCACCCTTGTTGGTAGTATTTTCTATAGAAACAAGGCTCGTGAGCGGACTGTGGTAAAAATCGGGCGGGTTTATGGCAGCCTCTACCTGTGCGGCAGTTATCATACCGCGGTCACCATCAATAAGCCGGCAGGAAACACCGCTGTTAAATGATACGCCTCCTCCTTCATAATTAAAAATGTGTGACCATTTATCACAAATAAGCTCCTCTCCCGGGTTAGTGTGCAGTTTTATAGCTGCTTGGTTAGCCATTGTGCCTGAGGGGAAAAACAATGCCGCCTCCATGCCAAACAATCCGGCTACAGTTTCCTCAAGCTCCACAACAGTAGGATCCTGCTTGTACACATCGTCTCCTACCTTGGCCCTGAACATTTGCTGCAGCATCTCGTGGCCCGGCCTGGTAACCGTATCACTAACTAAATTTATTTCCATATTATTTGAAAGGATAGCTTATTTTTGCAAATACAAATCTACATTATTTATGACAAATACCGAACAAATTAAAGGTATTATGGAGCGCCTTGGTGCGCTGAGGAGGTATCTTTGACATCGACAGGAAACTGATTGAAATAACAAACGAAGAAGAAAAAACCTTCGCCCCTGATTTTTGGAACAATGCCAAACTGGCCGAGCTTATTGTAAAGAACCTGCGCTCAAAAAAGAAGTGGGTGGAAGATTACGAAAAAGGCATGGCAATGGCCGAAGAACTCCAGATTATATATGAGTTTTTTAAGGAAGGCGATGCAACCGAGGAAGAGCTGGACAACCAGTATACCCTTACCGTAACGCATATTGAGAACCTTGAGTTCAGGAACATGCTGTCTGACGAAGGTGACAGCCTTAGCGCTGTGGTGCAAATTACAGCCGGGGCTGGCGGTACCGAAAGCTGTGACTGGGCCAGTATGCTTATGCGCATGTATATGATGTGGGGCGAAAAGGAAGGCTATAAAATTAAGGAGCTTAACTTCCAGGAAGGCGAAGTTGCCGGTGTTAAAACCGTAACGCTTGAATTTGAAGGCGATTATTCTTTCGGGTGGCTGAAGGGCGAAAACGGCGTTCACAGGCTGGTACGGATTTCACCGTTTGACAGCAATGCCAAAAGACATACTTCCTTTGCATCGGTATATGTTTACCCACTGGCTGATGACACCATTGAGATTGAAATAAGCCCTGCCGATATTTCATGGGAAACCATGCGTTCCAGCGGTGCAGGTGGCCAAAACGTTAACAAGGTTGAGACCGCGGTACGTTTACGCCACCACCCTACCGGAATTATCATTGAGAACTCTGAAACGCGTTCACAGCTTGATAATAAAACGAAGGCTATGCAGCTTCTTAAATCGCAGCTTTATGAGATTGAGCTGAAAAAACGCCAGGCGGTAAGGGATGAAATTGAAGCTAATAAAATGAAGATAGAATGGGGTTCGCAAATACGCAATTATGTGATGCACCCCTACAAGCTGGTTAAAGATGTGCGCACACAATATGAGACCAGCGATGTTGAAGGTGTAATGAACGGCGAGATTGACGAGTTCCTGAAGGCCTACCTGATGATGATGGGCCAGAAGAGCGACGAGTAACCGGATAAGCATCCTGAAGCAATCTTCAGGATGTTTTATTTTACAGTCTCTGCTAATTATAACTTTATGTTAATTAAACTTTGATTACAAAAAAATGGTTAATTTCGAAGGAGATTAATCACTCTTAATAACATCACATAAAAAAGGATGAGCTTTAAAGAACCCAAATCACTACTGGCTGAAAACGAAGCTGCAAGGCTTGAAAAACTACGTGATTACCGAATATTGGACACACATTCGGAAGACACGTTTGATAAGCTGGCACTGATGGCTTCGCAAATATTTACCGCACAAAGCGCTTTTATTGTATTTGTTGATGAGCACAGGGTATTTCTAAAGTCGAACCTTAGCCAGCTACCCAATAATGAAGTTCCGAGAAATTCTTCACTTTCGGCCCTTGCCATACTTGATAACAATGTTACAGTAATAAACGATACGCATAACGTGCCATGGCTTGTGGCAAACGAATTTGTAGCGCTTGAGGGCGGCGTACGTTTTTTTGCGGGAGCACCCCTCACCTCGCCTGAAGGGCATAATGTAGGGGTAATATGTGTGGGTGACCCGGAGCCGGGAGAAGCTACCGAATTACAGCTGGACATGCTGAAGACGCTGGCAAAAATTACAATTGACAAACTGGAAAACAGGCTTCGCTACCGTAAAACTATTGAAGCCCAAATAAACCTGATGAACTTTGCGCTTCATGAAATAAAAAATCCGCTGGCCTCAATAAAGCTGGCTAACGAAGTGCTTAAGAAAGATGAGACATCCAAAGACCGTATGACGGAACTTATTAAATCATCGGTTAATATAATTCAGAATAAACTGTCTGATCTGCTAAAACAATCAGAGCTTGAAGAAACAGAGCTTACGCTCTCTATTGAAGAGGTTGACATGCAGGAAATGTTCAGGCGGTTACTTAACAACTTCGAATTGCTTGCACAGAGGAAGAACCAGGTGCTTAAACTACATTGCGAGGACAATTTGCCTAAGCTGTATGCTGATAAAGCCAAGATTTCGGATATTTTGCACAACCTGGTGAGTAACGCAATTAAGTACTCCTACTACGGATCGACCATTGATATAAATGCCCGTGAGGTTTTAGGATATATGGAAATAAGGGTAAAAGATGAAGGACAAGGCCTTAGTAAGGATGATGTTATCAGGCTGTTCAGGAAATTTGCCAAGCTTAGCTCCAAGCCCACCGGTAAGGAAACATCAAACGGTTTAGGATTATCTATAACTAAATCGTTAGTTGAGCTGCACAACGGTACTATACAAGCCATTAGCCCGGGTAAAGACAGGGGAACAATGTTTATTGTTACGCTCCCGCTTAAATACGAAACCGAGGCGCAGCCAGATATTGTTATATCACATTAAAACGCCCCGCTACAGCGGGGCGTTTTTGTTTCATTAACCTTAGTAAAAAAATTTATCATTTTATTTGAATACATCTAAATAAAATGTATATTTGACATATGTATAGTAAAGAACTCACCAAAGGAACCCTGCAACCCATTATCCTGAAACTGCTTAGCGATAGCGAAAAGATGTATGGTTATGAAATTACACAGAAGGTAAAAGAGCTGACAAAGGGGAAAATTGACATTTCGGAAGGCGCGCTCTACCCTATCCTGCATAAAATGGAAGCCGAGAATATACTTGAAACTGAAAAAGTATATATAGGCAAACGTGTACGGAAATATTACACGGTAACAAGCTCCGGCAAAAAAGCCGCACAACAGGTAACCGAAGAACTGCAGGACTTTGTAGAAACATTATCAATTATTTTTAACGATAAAAAACTGGTCTATGCAATTAACTGATGAACACATTGATTATATTTCAGCTAACCTGGATTTTTATGGTGTAGTAGACCCGGGCCTTAAAGAAGACCTCCTGGACCATATATGCACTTATATTGAAAATGGTGATTTCAGCAATTTTGAAGCTGCCTACCAAGAAGCCATACAAAAGTTCGGAGGCCAGTATGCCATGAGCCGCATCCAACAGGAGACATTTTTTATGGTTCACCTTAAAAGCAGATCCAAACGAAAGGGCATGCTATACATAGCAGGC
>JAEWKB010000072.1 GCA_023386255.1 Bacteroidota bacterium | reverse complement strand
GCTTAAAGATACCCTGTTCGGGCGTAGCATACTTACTCTGGACTCCAACGGGCGAGGCGGTACCCTGGCCAGCAGCTTACATCAAGGCGCAGAAAAAGGATGGGCGTGGAATGCAAACGGCACGTTTAAATATATGGGCGACCGTGAAGCCCCTGACTATGTATTAAGCAACACAGGCAACCGTGAAGGTAATTTTGGGGGTGATATAAAATACCTGGCTGATACTTTTGATGTTTCACTTTCTTACAGCTTTTATAACGCTAAAATTGGTATTGCCAAAGCTACACATACCGGCAGCACTGCCGATCTTGTACGTGCTATTAACAGTGGCGAACCAGGGGTAGTAGAGCCTTTTACGTATGATATAAGCGTGCCGCGCCAGGAAGTGCAGCATCATCTGGCTAAAGCAAACTTTAATAAACATTGGGTGGATGGCTCAACCCTTTCGCTGCAATATGCATTCCAGTTGAATAACAGGAAGGAGTTCGACCTGCGCCGTGGTGCTTATGAAGATACCCCTGCGCTTGACCTGACGCTGGTTACACATTCGGTTAATGCCAACTGGAAAAAAGAAACCAATAGCAATACTTTTAAAGCAGGAATGAGCGCGGCTATGCAGGACAATGAAGCCAGCGCTGATACCGGTGTGCGCCCGCTGATACCAAATTATAACCGCTATGATGCCGGTGCGTACGGCATTATCTCACACCGATTTAGTGAAAGCCTAAGTGGTGAGGCCGGCTTGCGCTATGACTTCTCACGTATCGAGGCGCAGAAGTATTACCAGAAAACCCGTTGGGATGATTTAGGTTACAATGGCGTATTTGATCATTTTATTGTTCAGGATTATGGCACCCAATGGTTTACAAGGCCTGAATTTACGTACCACAACCTCTCTGCCAGCCTTGGCATCAGGAAAAGGTTTAATTCCCAGTTTGAATTATTGGGTAATGCCGGCCTTGCCGTGCGTAACCCTAACCCTTCGGAACTATTCAGTGACGGCCTTCATCACAGCAACGCCACCATTGAGCTGGGAAACCTGCGTATGCAGAAGGAAGAGGCTTATAAATTCTCTGCTACTTTGCTGAAGAGCGGAGACAGGTTCAGTTTCGAAGTCACGCCTTATCTAAACATCATCAGCAACTTTATCTATGTGGAGCCAACGGGCGAAGAATCAACAATACGTGGTACATTCCCTGTATTTAACTACAGGCAGTGCGACGCTATATTAGCCGGCGCCGACCTGCAAACTACCTGGAACATCAGCAATAGTTTAAGCCATGTACTTAATGCAGCCTATGTGCACGGCACCGATACTACCGAAGACAAACCGCTGATAGATATGCCGCCGCTCAACATTACCAACACAATCCGCTACACTAAAAAAGACTGGCACAGCTTCTTTGCGGAAGTACGCAGTGAGGCCGTCTTCAGGCAAGGCCGCTATCCTGATAATAATTTTACGGCAGATATACCGCAGGATGGGGAGTTTGTACCTGTGCTGGTTGACATCAGCACGCCGCCACAGGGTTACCACCTGCTCCATTTTACATCGGGCCTGCAATTTAGCTTGGGCAAAACACAGGCTTCAGTTAATTTTTCAGTCAACAATATTTTTAATTCTTCCTACCGTGATTACTTAAACCGCCAAAGGTTTTATGTAGATGAGCCGGGCAGGAACTTTCAGCTACAGCTTAAGTTCAATTATTAATTCAATAAATCTTATCATGAAAAAAATCAAAATTTCAGTATTTACACTTATTGCATCGGTTGCATTTTTATCTTCCTGCGGTGATGATGATGCTGCACCACAAATTGTAAACGAAGAAGAAGTAATTACCACAGTTACCGCTACATTTACTCCCATGGGCGGCGGTGCGCCTGTAGTGTTAACCTCACGTGACCTTGATGGAAGTGGGCCTAATGCTCCTGTAGTCTCTGTTTCAGGAGCATTCGCAACAGGCACAACCTATAGTGGAAGCGTTACTTTTCTTAACGAGCTTCAAAACCCTGCGGGCAACATTACTGAAGAGATTGAGGCAGAAGGCGCGGAACACCAGATTTTCTATGTTCAAAACGGCAGCCTTGGTACATTTGTTTACACTGATGAAGATGTTGATGGCAATCCTGTAGGACTAACTTTTACCTACACATCATCAGCCACTCCGGTAACGGGTACTTTAAGCATTGTTTTAAGGCATGAGCCTAATAAAACAGCCCCGGGTGTACCATCAGGAAATATTACCAACGCGGGTGGCGCTACCGATGCGCAGGTGAATTTTCCTGTTTCAGTAGTAGCTCCGTAAATGAAATTTAAAAGTGTCCCTGCGGGGGCACTTTTATTTAATGCCTGTTTCATATATTTGTTAATCAACATGACCGCATATGAAAAACATAACATTAATGCTTGCTTTAGCCTGTGGCTTTACAATGAATGCACAAACAAATGCAGAAGGGAAAGTGAATATTAAATATCCGGAAACAAAAAAAGCACCCGTTACCGATACCTATTTTGGAACACAGGTACAGGATCCTTATCGCTGGCTTGAGGATGACCGGTCTGCCGAAACAGAACAGTGGGTAAAGGCACAGAATGAGGTAACCTTTAAGTACCTTGAAAAGATACCATATCGCGCCGCAATTAAAGCAAGGCTGGAGAAGCTTTGGAACTACGAGCGTATCTCGGCACCTTTTAAGGAAGGGAACTACACCTATTACTATAAGAACAACGGCTTGCAAAATCAGTCGGTACTGTACAGGAAGGATAAGAATGGCAAAGAAGAAGTATTCATAGATCCCAATACTTTTTCGGCTGACGGTACCACATCACTGGGCGGTGTTGAATTTACCACCGACGGCAGCCTCGCGGCCTATACGATATCAGAAGGGGGAAGCGACTGGCGTAAAGTGTTTGTAATGGATGCGGCTACTAAAAAAGTGATAGGCGAGACTATTGTTGATGTAAAGTTCAGTGCTATATCCTGGAAGGGTAATGAGGGCTTTTTTTATTCGAGCTATGACAAGCCTAAGGGCAGTGAGCTTTCGGCAATGACCGACCAGCACAAGCTGTATTACCACAAACTCGGCACTCCTCAAAAAGAAGACAAAGTCATCTTTGGCGCTGATACAAAGAGGAGGTATGTACAGGGAATGGTAACTCAGGACAACAGGTACCTGGTAATTTCGGCTGCCAATTCTACTTCGGGTAATGAGCTTTATATTAAAGACCTTACCAACCCAAACAGCAAAATTATTACAGTAGCAGATAACTTTAACAGCGACATTACCGTACTGGACAACCAGGGAAGTACCTTATATATTTCTACCAATTTTAACGCGCCAAACAATAAGGTTGTAACCGTTGATGCTGCCAATCCGCACCAGAAAAACTGGAAAGACCTGATAGCTGAAACGGCGAATGTGCTGCAGGCATCAACCGGAGGAGGTTATATTTTTGCCGAATACATGAAAGATGCTGTTTCATCAGTAGAGCAGTATGACTATAATGGTAAGCTTATACGCCAAATTGAGCTTCCGGGATTGGGCACTGCAGGTGGTTTTGGAGGTAAAAAGGAGGAGAAGGTAATCTATTACGCTTTTACCAATTATGTTACACCTTCAACGATATTTTCTTTTGATGTAAAAACAGGGAAGTCGGCAGTGTATCAAAAACCGAAAGTGGATTTCAAAAGTGAGGACTATGTATCGGAACAGGTATTCTACACTTCAAAAGATGGCACTAAAATACCGATGATCATTACTTACAAAAAAGGACTGGATAGAAAAGGCAGCAATCCAACCATCCTTTATGGCTATGGCGGTTTTAACATCAGCCTTACACCCTCATTCAGTATTTCAAATGCGGTGTGGATGGAAAACGGAGGTATATACGCTGTGGCTAACCTTAGAGGCGGAGGAGAATATGGCAAAAAATGGCATGATGCAGGTACAAAGCAGCAAAAGCAAAATGTATTTGATGATTTTATTGCCGCTGCCGAATACCTTATAGCAAATAACTACACATCTTCTGATTATCTGGCCATAAGCGGCGGGTCGAACGGCGGATTGCTGGTAGGTGCCGTAATGACACAACGCCCAGATCTTATGAAGGTAGCCCTGCCTGCAGTAGGTGTGCTCGATATGCTTCGGTACCATACCTTTACGGCCGGTGCCGGTTGGGCTTATGATTATGGCACTGCTAGTGACAGCAAAGAGATGTTTAATTACCTGAAGGGCTATTCACCTGTACATAACGTAAAGAAGGGCGTTAAATATCCTGCCACCCTGGTAACTACAGGTGACCATGATGACCGTGTAGTTCCTGCGCACAGCTTTAAATTTGCTGCCGAGCTGCAGGACAAACAGTCGGGGCCAAACCCGGTGCTGATACGCATTGGAGTGAAAGCCGGACATGGCGCGGGAAAATCGATAGCGCAGACAATTGCTGAAATTTCGGACGTGCAGGCTTTTACGCTTTATAATATGGGCTTTAATGAGATTCCGGGATTGAAGAACACGCTTAAAGACAATAATGCTGTAAAGAAAACCAAATAAGACAATCCGGCCACCGTGCCGGATTTTTAATGCAGGAAATAGCCTATGTTGATGGAGCCGTAGTAATAACCTTCAATTACATTGTTAGACAGTTCCTTGCCGCGGTAGTTAAAGGAGTAGGAGAGGTTCCAGTTATTGCGGCGGTATTTTACGCCCACTTCGGCATTAAAGCGCAAAGGGATGAGCGGGAAGGTTACGGGACTGTCATCATCGAACAGGCTGCCCTGTATGGTGGCATCATATATCTGGTAATTCAGCATGGGCGAAAGGTACAGGAACAGCTCGCGGCGGCCTTTGTATTTTTCAAGGTCTGTATCAAGCGCGGCACCATGCAGGGTGGAGTCATACATAGGCAGCAGGAGGTCGCCCAGGCTAATCCGCGACATGAGGCCTACATTAACTGATGTCCAAATCGTTCCTGCGTTAACTTCGCCAACAACATGAAAATCTATCTTTTCATGGTACTTAGCACTTATAACTTTTTTAGAATAATATACCTGCGCCTGCAGCCCTAAGGTTGTATGTATCTGGTATTCCCAACCCCTCACTTTATCATACCCCACCAGGTTGTGCAGCCCTTCCTGTACTTCCTGCGCCTGCGACTCGGGGCCTACAACACCCGCCTGAAAATTCATTTTCAGCATATTCTGATTTAAGTAAAATTTGTTTATTCCTGCTTCAGCAAACAAATATCCTGCAAAGGGCCTGTCATGAAAATTAATGTCGGCAGGCTTGGCCGACTGGGGGTTGTAAATGTACTGCCCCACACGGAATTCGGTAACTCGCTTTGCCAGCTTTGGATTGCTGTGCTTATTGAGGTAGCGGTAGTATAGTTCCAGCCCATTTGTGTAGTACTGGTCATTTTCGGGTGAAGTGTACAGGTCGTTGTCTGTAATAATGCCTATTTCGGCAGGCTTTTGAGCAAATGCCTGCACAGAAATGAACAGGAATATAATTATGGCATATACTTGTTTCACTACTCGTAGTTAAGCTTTACATAACGCATATGCCTCATTATCCTCGCTTTTTTCCGGGTTATATAACCTGATGAATTTACAGGCTTAAACTTAATAGGATTGGGCAGTATTGCCGCTATTCCGGCAGCCTGCCGCTTTGTTAGTTTAGCGGCATCTTTGTGGTACCAGTACTGTGCCGCAGCCTGGGCGCCGTAAACACCTTTGCCCATTTCTATGCTGTTGAGGTACACTTCCATAATGCGCTCCTTGCTCCAAAGCAGTTCTATGAGTACGGTAAAGTAAGCTTCAAATACTTTGCGTACATAGCTTCGGCCCTGCCACAGGAAAACATTCTTAGCTGTTTGCTGTGATATGGTGCTTCCTCCCTTTATACGTTTGCCCTTGTTGTTATGCTTGTACGCTTTGTACATGGCATCAAAATCAAATCCGTGATGCGACAGGAACGTGGCATCTTCGCTGGCTATTACAGCTTTTTGAAGGTTGGGTGATATTTCTTCCAGTGGCACCCAGTCGTGCTGCGTATCAAATTTGTCATCGCCGCTGTACTCGAAGGAACGGGTTACCATCAATGGCGTTACCGGCACCGGCACCCAGCGGAACAGCAGCACCGAGAACACGGAGAGAACGATAAACCAAAGAAAAACTTTTAATAAAAAGCGGGTTATTTTCCTGAACATATACAGTGGGTTAAGCGTGGCGAAATTACGAAGATTTAATACAATCTTTAATGTTAATTGTACTCAGAATAAAACCATTCAGTTAAGTGCTTGATAACTGCTTTAATTGAAGTGCACGATTTAATTGCATTAGCAATATGATTATAATTTCCGCCAATTTCTACAAAGTTTTCTCTTAATTTTAAAAGAACGAGTTCTTTAAAATCGCTTAGGCCAATATATTCATAAAATTTTATAATTAATTCAACTTCTATTTTTTGATTTAAGAAAATGTTATATCCATAAAAGAAGCCATGGGGCTTAAGCTTTGAGGCGTTTTCTATATAATATATCATGCTGCAGCTGTCAACGATTTTCAAATCTTTGTAAAAGCCATCTTTAAGAGCTTTTTTAGAGCAAATTAATAAATCACGTGCATTCCTTGCTACATGAACTACTGAAGAAGAGAAAGCTATAAGAGGAAATTTAAAACTGCCGCTCATAAGTATAGACCTTAGAAATTGTCAAAATTGTAAATTAAACCAACTCCGCCAGCTCCGCTCCTACAATACTGCCTATGGCCACGCCCATGCCGCCCAAGCGCACGCCGCAGTACACATGATCTGACAATTGCTGTACAATAGGATTCTTGTGCGTGCCCATGCCCATGATGCCGCTCCAGCGGTGCGCAATGGTAAAATCGGTGCCGGGCAGTATAACCTCACGCAGCATTTTCTCCAGTTGGTTCTGTATAATATCAGTGTTGCCAAAAGCCGTAGTTGTTTCACCATCAAAATCCAGATTTCGGGCACCGCCAAACAGTATCCTGTTGTTGATGTTGCGGAAGTAGTAATATCCCCTGTCAATATGGAAAGTTCCTCTAATGTCAAGATTGGGTATAGGGTCTGTTATAAGCACCTGTGCCCTGGCAGGCTTTACCGCACCGTTGGTTATAGATGTTGCAAAGCCGTTGGTTGCAAACAGTAATTTTTTGGTGCTGAATGTAAAATCGCCCAGGCTCACCTGCACGCTGTCCTGCTTTTCGTGGTAGGCGTTAACCGTTTGGCTGTTCAGTATCAGGATGTTATTGGCAACAGCTTCTTTCAGCAGTGCCTGCATCATGTTGCCGGTATCTATCTGGGCTTCAAATGGATTGAAGATAAGGTACTCGTGTACACCTTTAAAATCAAACCGGTCAACTTCTTTGGCAAATACATCAGCTTTAAAGAGCGGCTTAAGCACTTCATTCACAAAAGGCATTTTGCGAAGGCATTCCTCATATCCTGTAGTGTCTTCTTCAAGGAAAAGCTCATATCCGCCGTATGGTTTAAAGTCTATAACAGCATCGCCTAGACGCTTCCGTAGCAGCTGTAGGCCGTTCCATCTTTTTTGGATAAGGCTTATTACCTCTTCCTCCGTATGGTTTTTCAGGTCGTCTATAATTTCAGATAGGCTCCCGAAACAGGCAAAGCCGGCATTCTTAGTGCTCGCGCCCTGTGGAAGCGGGCCTTTTTCAAGTATGAGTATTTTACTTTCAGGAAAACGCTCCCGCAACCTTAGCGCCGCATGCAGGCCAACAATACCGCTGCCAACTATGGTAAAATCAACATCTGTAAACCAGTCCTTGAGTTCCCAGTAGCTTAGGTTCATCGGGGCATGATGTTGGTTTCATCATCTTCAGCCTCTTCTTTGGCTTCCTGCTCGGTAACTTTATTACCCTTAATGGCGTTAAGGATAACCGGTACGGTAGTTACCAGTACTATAATGATGATGATATATTCTATGTACGATTTCAGGTCGATGCCAAACTGGTTCTGGAACAATTCATAAAGATAATGGCCTGCAAATATCAGGGTATATGACCAAAGGAAAGAGCTCAGGATATTAAAGAACATAAACTTTTTCTTGTCCATGTTCACTATCCCTGCAATTATTGGGGCAAACGTACGTATAACAGGAAGAAAACGTGCAAATATAATAGCACGCCCGCCGTGTTTTTCAAAAAACTCCTGGGACTTGATGAGGTATTTTTTCTTGAACCAGAAAGAATCTTTTTTATTATAAAGGTAAGTCCCGCTTTTAGAGCCGAACCAGTAGCCAAAGGTATTGCCTACTATACCTGCTATTGCAACCAATAATGAAAGCACTGTGACATTCATAAAATCATTATCCATAGGCCATATAGTGGCCATAAGCTCATTGCTGTATATACCTGCCAGGAACAAAAGGCTGTCTCCCGGGAGGAAAAAGCCTGCAAAAAGGCCTGTTTCAGCAAAAACAATGAACAATACAACGTATATGCCTATTGGCACACCCGCTAGTGTCAGGTTGATATAAAATTCAGGGTTTAATAATTGCGTCCAGTGAAAACTGTCCATATGATTTTAATTTTGATTGATTAATTTTCTGTTTTTCTTTCCCACTTGTCTACTGCTGTAGTTGCCAGCGCATTACCCAGTACATTGGTGGCACTGCGGAACATATCGCAAAAATGGTCTATAGGGAGTATAAGTGCAATACCTTCGGCAGGAATATCGAACATGGCACAGGTTGCTATTACAACAATGAGCGATGCCCGCGGTACACCCGCCACACCTTTACTGGTAAGCATTAGCACCAGGAGCATTAGCAGCTGTTTTTCTATGGGCATATCTATGCCATACACCTGTGCAATGAAAAGGCTGGCAAATGTCATGTACATCATGCTGCCGTCCAGGTTGAAGGAGTAGCCCAGCGGCAGGGTAAACGAGACGATTTTAGGGTCGGCACCGAAACGTTCCAATTCCTCAGTAAGTTTAGGGAAAACTGCCTCGCTGCTTGTTGTTGAGAAGGCAATAAGAAGCGGGCTTGCAAGCCTTTTTAGCAATGTCAAGAGCCTGTTGCCCAGTATAAGGTAGCCTACGAACAGCAATATTAACCACAGCAGGAGTATCCCTAAAAGGAACGCGCCGAAGTAATTTATATACACTCCTAATATGCCCAGTCCGTATACCCCAATGGCTGCAGCCACGGCACCAAATACGCCAAATGGCGCTACCCACATAATGTAGCCAACCATTTTAAGGATTACGTGCGAGACAGTATCAAGCGCCCTGATGATAGGCTTGGCAAAATCGCCCATAGATGCCAGCGCGATACCAAACATTATAGAGAAAATAACTATCTGCAGTATCTCGTTGGTGGCCATAGCTTCAAACAGGCTTTTCGGTACCACATGGGTCACGAATTGCTCCAGTGAAAAATCACCTGTCTTTTCAACCAGTTCTTTAGCGGCATCTTCATTGGCAAGGCTTCTGTCAATACCCTCGCCCGGACGCAGCCAGTTAACCAGGAACATGCCCAGCAGCAGCGACATGAGCGATGCGGTAATGAACCAGCCGAGGGCTTTACCACCCACGCGGCCCACCATCTTCATATCACCCATTTTGGCTATGCCCACAACCAGTGTAGAAAAAACCAGCGGGGCAATGATCATCTGGATCAGGCGTATAAAAATGGTTCCAAGCAGTTTAATCTTTTTTGCGAATCCTGCTGTGTCTGCAGGGAGGTAATTTGTATTGACATACCACCCCACAACTACGCCAAGTATAAGTCCCGCTATGATAGCTATAAAAAGTTTGGTATTGCTTCGCACGTGCTAAATTTTAAGTTCGTGAAATTACTCCTTTTTTTTGAAAGGAGCTTCAGCAATTGGTAAGAAAGCACAATATCTGTAATTTGACTAATTATTGATTTTGTGAATAAAATAGTATTTTATTACTCATGCGTTATAAAATTCACAAATTTTGTGTCATATGTTAAGTAAGTGGTAAAATATGTTACATTTACGTTAACTGATAAATTACTAACTTTATGAAGCAAAAATTACTATCGCTGGCACTGGTAGCGCTGACTACTGTTGCATTTGCACAAGAAAGAAACTTTTGGAAAACGTCTCCCTCTAAGATTCCGGACACCGAAAAAAAGGCTGTTTCGCTTCCTTCAAAAAACCTGTATGACCTGGATGTAGCGGGTATTAAAACTGCCTTAGCCAACGCCCCTGCCAGAGGCAAAGGTAAATCAGACATTATTATTTCATTTCCTAATGATGCAGGGGCCATGGAAAGGTTTGTTATCTATGAAGCATCAAATATGGAGCCTGAACTGGCTGCGCGCTATCCTGAAATTAAATCATACGCCGGGCAGGGCATTGATGACCCCACAGCGGTAATACGTTTCAGCATATCTCCACTGGGATTACAGGCGATGCGCATGGCTGCCGATAAGCCGACAGTTTTCATTGAGCCTTATTCAACCGATTTGAAAATCTATTCAGTTTACAAGCGTGCCGACAAAACTATGGCGTTTACTAAATTCGACTGCCAGGTGATGGATCATGCACGACAGGCTACAGGCTCATCTTACAGTACCGCAAGGCCTAATGCGGATGACGGTAAGCTACGTACGTATCGTTTGGCAATGTCTGTTACGGGGGAATATACAGCATATCATGGCGGGACCAAAGCACTTGCGCTGGCAGCTATTAATGCTACTATGACGCGGGTTAACGGTGTTTTTGAAATGGACTTCGGAGTTAATATGGTACTTATTTCGAATACCGACGCCGTAATTTATACCAACGCTTCATCAGACCCTTACGGCAGTACCGATGCCAATTATAATTCACAACTGGCTTCAACGCTAAGCAGCGTTATAGGCAATGCTAATTTTGACATTGGGCACCTTATGTCGGCAATCGGCAACAATGGAAACGCAGGTTGCATTGGCTGTGTTTGCGCAAGCGGAAAAGGCAGCGGCTTTACCACGAGCACTGTTCCTACTGGTGATAATTTTGACATTGACTTTGTAGCACACGAAATGGGCCACCAGTTTGGCGCCAACCATACCTTCACCTTTAGTAACGAAGGCACGGGTGTTCAAACTGAGCCAGGCAGCGGCAGCACAATTATGGGCTATGCGGGCATTACCGGTGCAACAGATGTTCAGCCGCACAGCGACCCGTTTTTCCACGCGGTAAGCATACAGCAGGTTACCAATTATGTAAAAACTACAACTTGCCAAACCAATACCACAACAGGCAACAGCATACCTACTGCTAATGCCGGGGCAGATTATACCATACCTAAAGGAACACCTTTTATGCTTACAGGTTCGGGTACCGATGCCAACGGCGATGCGCTAACCTATTGCTGGGAACAAATGAACAGCGGTACATCATCAACCACATATCCCAGTGTTACAGCAACATCAGGCCCGGCGTTTAAATCATTTATTCCGACAACAAGCGGAACAAGGTACTTCCCAAGAATGGCAACGGTCAAAACGGGTGCAACATCATGGCAGTGGGAAGCAGTGCCAAATGTGGCAAGGACAATGAACTTCAGGCTTACCGTGCGCGATAACCGTGCCGGAGGCCCTGCCAATAACAGCGACGATATGGTGGTAACGGTTAATGCTACTGCGGGTCCGTTTACAGTTAGTGCGCCAAATACAGCTGTGTCATGGACGGCAGGCTCAACGCAAACCGTAACGTGGAATGTTGCCGGAACTACAGCAAACGGCGTAAATGCGGCCAATGTAGATATACTACTGTCTACCGACGGCGGAAATACTTACCCAATAACTATTCTTGCCGCAACGGCTAACGACGGTACACAGGCTATCACAGTGCCAAATAACCCAGGTACGCAAAACAGGATAATGGTTAAAGGATCTAACCACATTTTCTTTGATATTTCAAACACCAACTTCACCATTACAGCAGGCAGCGGAGGCGGAGACGTAACACCGCCAACAGCACCAACGCTGGCAGCATCGGGCACTACGCAGACAACCACAAACCTTTCATGGAGTGGTGCTACCGATAACGTAGCCGTAACAAGCTATGATGTTTACCAAAACGGCACATTTAAAACCAATGTTACAGGTACAACATATACCGTAACAGGGCTAACAGCAGCTGCAGCATATACATTTTATGTAAGGGCCAAAGATGCTGCGGGGAATGCATCAGCTAACAGTAACACAGTTAATGTTACCACGCTTTCGGGAACGGGTACAGCGTATTGTAACTCTAGAGGTAACAGCGTAGCTGATGAATATATCGGGCGTGTGCAGCTGGGAACTATTAATAATCCGTCAACCGGTGGCACAGGGTATAGTGATTTTACATCGATTTCAACAAATCTTAGCAAAGGCATAGCTTATACTATAACCGTAACACCTACTTGGACAGGTAGTAGCTATGCCGAAGGCTATGCAGTATGGATCGACTACAACAACGATAAGGATTTTGATGATGCAGGCGAGTTGGTTTGGAGCAAGGCGGCAGCGACAGCTACACCTGCCAGCGGAACCTTTACAGTGCCTGCTACCGCCAGTACAGGCGCTACGCGCATGAGGGTATCAATGAAATACAATGGCATACCGACAGCCTGTGAAGCGTTTGATTATGGTGAAGTGGAAGATTATACGGTAAACATACAGGCAGGGACAACAACACCTGTAACATACTGCAACTCTAAAGGCAATAGTGTGGCAGATGAGTATATAGGCCGTGTGCAGTTCAATACTATTAATAATCCTTCAACAGGAAATAATGGCTATACCGACTTTACTTCAATATCAACATCGGTAAATAAAGGTACGGCCTATACGATAACCGTAACACCAACATGGACAGGTACAGCTTACCCTGAAGGGTACGGCGTTTGGATAGACTACAATGCAGATGGTGACTTTAGCGATGCGGGCGAGCAGGTATGGACAAAAACAGCTTCTACGACAACTCCTGTAAGCGGGACATTTACGATACCAACAACCGCTGTAACAGGAGCTACACGCATGAGGGTGAGCATGAAGTATAACGGCGTGCCTACAGCCTGTGAGGCTTTTTCTTATGGAGAAGTTGAAGACTACACCCTGAACATTGGCGGAAGCGCAAGGGAAGTGGCAACTGTTTCAGCCGGTGCAGATATTAAACTATACCCTAACCCTGCAGAGAGCCTGCTTAATGTTAGTAATGTTTCTGAAAAAGCTATGTACAGCATTTACAGCGTTACCGGCCACGAAGTAGGCAGAGGAAATTTAGCTACGGGATCAGTTGATGTGTCAGGCCTTGCTTCAGGAAGCTATTTTATAGAAATTAATGATAAAGGCACAGTTTCAAAAAAGTTGTTCGTTAAGAAATAAATTAAACCAGCTAATTTTGAAAACTGCCCTCTCGGGGGCAGTTTTTTTATTTACTAGAAGCTGATTAAACAAGCTTATTCTCAACCAGGTATTCAGCTATTTGTACAGCATTGGTAGCAGCGCCTTTGCGTAAGTTATCAGCCACAATCCACATGTTTAGCGTGTTCGGCTGGCTTTCGTCACGACGAATGCGCCCTACAAAAACCTCGTCTTTTCCTTCGGCATAAAGCGGCATAGGGTACTCGTAGGATGCAGTATTGTCTTGTACTATCACTCCCGGCGTTTCTGCTATTATTTTACGCACTTCAGCCAGGTCAAAATCATTGCTGAACTCTACATTAACTGCTTCACTGTGCCCGCCTACGGTTGGAATACGCACGGTAGTAGCAGTAACTTTTATAGAATCGTCGCCAATAATTTTTTTGGTTTCACGCGTCATTTTCATCTCTTCTTTGGTGTACCCGTTATCTTCAAACACATCTATTTGCGGGATGGCATTACGGTGGATTGGATACTTGTAAGCCATTTCACCCTCAATGCCCGCATATTCATTCTCCAGCTGTTTTACGGCTTTAACGCCCGTTCCGGTAACCGACTGGTACGTTGATACCACCACGCGCTTAATATTGTACCTTTTATGTAGCGGCGCCAGCACCAGCACCATTTGTATGGTAGAGCAGTTGGGGTTGGCTATAATCTTGTCATCTTTTGTCAGCTCACCGGCATTAATTTCAGGAACCACAAGCTTTTTTGTGGGATCCATCCTCCAGGCCGATGAATTGTCAATTACTGTTGTGCCTGCTTCGGCAAACTTAGGTGCCCATTCTTTCGATGTGTCGCCACCTGCAGAAAAGAGCGCTATTTGTGGTCTCATGCTTACAGCAGTGTCCAGGCTTACTACCTTATACTTCTTTCCTTTAAAATCCGCTTCCAGGCCTACAGACCTTTCTGATGCTACAGGAATCAGTTCAGTTACAGGGAAATTACGTTCAGCCAGTACCTTAAGCATTACTTCGCCTACCATTCCGGTAGCGCCAACAACAGCAACTTTCATAGTTATGTAGATTAAATTTGATGCAAAATTAGTCAAAACCATTATACGATATTTATTTAGCCAATAATTTCAAGAATTACTCTAATTTATTGATACAGTTAAAGAATTTTGATAACCTGTAATCATGGCTGAACTTGTGCCTTGTGCCTCATTACTTTTGACTGATAAAAAAAACCGCCTTTGGTGGAGCGGTTTAAGTGGAACATCATTTAGAATATGTAGTGTAACGGAAACGTCAATTTTAAGTACTAACGCAGTGTAAGCTTAGTTAGTATAAATGTTTAAATCCTTGTACCCGGGCCCGAAGAAGCGTTGCTGCTCTTTATGGCATCGCGTATTTCCATGAGCAGTTTCTCCTCATTGGTAGGAGCTGGCGGTGCGGCCGGCGCAGGTTCTTCTTTTTTCCTTACGGAATTTATACCCTTAATAATAAGGAACAGTGCAAATGCAACAATTAAAAATGAAATAACATTAGACAGGAAATTGCCATACTTAACACCCGCGCCCCAGGTAAGGTCTTTAATATCTTCAAGGCCTGCCTTTTCCAGTAAAGGGGTAAGTATAAGAGGTGTGATCATATCATCTACCAGTGATTTTACAATAGCACTGAATGCTGCTCCTATAACAACACCCACGGCCAGGTCCAGTACATTGCCTTTAAGGGCAAATTCTTTAAATTCCTTTAAAATTGCCATACACAGAATTTTTATTGGTTGGTAATTGCTAAGTTACAAAAAAAAATTTATTCTTTATAGAAAACCCTCTTTACCCTTTGTGAAATGCTCGTTAAAATTTCGTACGGTATAGTGCCAAGTGCTTTGGCAATATCAGTAACTGAAGGTTCTGTGCCAAAAATTACGGCAGTGTCGCCCTCTTTGCAGTCAATCCCTGTAACATTAACCATCATCATGTCCATAGATATGGTTCCTGTAATCACAGCTTTTTTACCGTTAATTATCACGTAGCCTTTTTCATTCCCCCAGGCGCGGGGAATACCATCGGCATAACCAATGGGCAACGTAGCAGTACGAATAGGTTCAGTGGTCCTGAACCTGCGGCTATAGCCAATACTTTCCCCAGCGGGAATGTCTTTTATCTGAAGTATAATTGTCTTCAGGGTACCCACGTTCTGTAGGTGTGTACGTTCGGTTTCATCATTGCCCACACCATACAAACCTATTCCTAAGCGTACCATATCATATTGTGCATCAGAATAATTGTAAATACCGGATGTGTTTAGTATATGTCTGATAGGATTGATTTCCAGCGTTTCTATCAGCTGTTGCGACCATTCTTCAAATTTTGCAATCTGTCCTAAGGTGAAATCCCTATACTCCGGCACATCGCTTGAGCTAAGGTGGCTGAAAATGCTCTTCACCTGCACAAAATTGTTGTTCTTCAACAGGTCGGTAAGCTCTGCAAGCTGGTGGCTTTCAAATCCTAAGCGGTGCATTCCGGTATCAAGTTTTATATGGATGGGGTAGTTGCTCAGGTTCTTCTGCCGGGCTACGGCTATGAAAGCTCCCAGCTCACGCGCCGAGTATATTTCCGGCTCTAGGTTGTAGGCAGCCATGGCAGCAAAAGCGCCATTTTCGGGGTTCATGACAATTATTGGCGTCGTAATGCCCGCATTGCGCAGGGCAATCCCTTCATCAGCAAAGGCAACCCCTAAATAATCAATTTTTTGATGGGACAATGCCTTGGCAATCTCGTAGCTGCCGCTGCCGTAGCCAAAGGCTTTAACCATCACCATCACTTTAGTTTCGGGCTTGAGCCTGCTTTTGTAAAAGTTGAGGTTGTGCACAATAGCATTCAGGTTTATTTCCAGCACCGTTTCATGCGTTTTCTCTTCCAGGAACACCACGATCTCGTCAAAGCGGAAACTACGGGCGCCTTTTATCAGGACCGTTTCATTTTCAAAGGCATTGGCGCGGTAATGAGCTAAAAATTCCTGGGTAGTGGCAAACGGAAAAAAGTTAGGAAAATCGGCCAGTTGCTTGCTGATAGTATCGCCAATTCCAATCACCTGGCTGATATTATGCCCTGATAACAAACGTCCTACCTTCAGGTAAAGCTCTTCGGTTTCAAATCCGCTCTGGAAAATATCCGACAAGATCACCGTTTTCTTTTGGTGGGTTTTATGCTGTTCTAAAAAGTCGAGCGCTATTTTTAATGACTGGTAATCGCTGCTGTAGCTGTCGTCAATTAGGGTGCAGTTGTTAATCCCGTTCTTTACCTGGAGGCGCATTTCTACAGGGTACAGGCTTTTCATCCTGTCCCGGATTATATTCACATCATATTTCAGGTAGAGAAGTACCATCATGCAGTTTATGGCATTTTCTATGGATGGCTCATCGGTAAAAGGAATGGTAACAGTAAACACATTTTTATCTTTTACAGTTACCAGCAAATCTCCCGTACTCTTTATGTGTTTTATCAGGACATGAGCCCCTGCATCGTTAAAGCTCCAGGTAAAGCCTGATTCAGCCCTGATAAATTCCTTATCAATTTCACTATTCTTCTGATAAATAAGTACCTTAACATTGCGGAATAACTTCAGCTTTTCACGAATTTTTTCTTCACGACCTGAAAAACCTTCATCATGGGCTGGTCCAATGTTTGTCAGTATACCAATCTCAGGTTTGATTATAGGCTCCAACTTTTCCATTTCGCCGGTTGTGGAGATGCCAGCTTCAAAAATCCCGAGGTCGTGCCTGGTATTAATTCCAATAACCGACAGCGGTACCCCAACCTGCTAATTATAGCTCTTCGGGCTCCGGATAATATTATAAT
>JAEWKB010000042.1 GCA_023386255.1 Bacteroidota bacterium | reverse complement strand
CAAAGAAAACTTTACAGGGATACTTAGCTATAACTGGAATCCAAGACGCCCTAACAGGACAATAAACGCGAAGTATGACCTCTTCAATATCCAGTACATTAAAAATGTAAATGCAGGCGCCTACTTCAGGGTATATGAGTCTTCATACAACCGCCTCAATGATATTGCCAAGGCCTACCAGTCGCAGGTTGACCCTGACTATTTCGACAGCAATAACAATCTTACCATCGATCAGGGTGGTGCTACAGATTTTATTGCCGATGTGCGGGGAGACAGGATTGCATTGTCAGAGGAAGACAGGCAAAATGTAAATCGTATAGAGGAACGCAGGCGGCGCCTTACTGAAAATAACCTTATTTTCTCATCTAATATTACCTATACCATAAGTACCCGGCTACCGCCACCGGCCGTTGACAATACTTTTTTTATATTTAAAACCAAATTAGAAACAGCAGGTAATACGCTGGGGCTCATATCATCTTTAACCAATGATGAAAACAGGAGTGCAAGCGGGCACAGGACAATTTTTGATGTTGAATATTCGCAATACGGAAAAGCCGAGCTTGACCTCATTAAGCATTTTGACCTCCGCCGGGGTACCATACTTGCCATGCGGGCATTTGCGGGGATTGCTGTGCCGTACGGCAACTCTACTTCTATCCCTTTTACCAGGAGTTACTTTGCAGGAGGATCTAACGACAACCGGGCATGGCAATCCTACAGGCTTGGGCCGGGCAGGAGTGGCGGCCGTAACGACTTTAACGAAGCCAATTTTAAATTAGCATATAGCACAGAATTACGATTTAACCTTTTTGGTAAGCTTAACGGCGCCGTGTTTGGAGATCTTGGTAACATATGGAACATTTTTGACGAGGTTGATGACCCTGACTTTACGTTCAACGGTTTTTCATCATTTAAGGATTTGGCATTGGGTACAGGTTTTGGCTTCAGGTATGACTTTAGCTTCTTTGTGGTACGATTTGATGTAGGCTTTAAAACCTACAATCCCGGCAGGCCCGAAGGAGACCGCTGGTTTAAAGAGTATAATTTCTCCAACTCGGTTTTAAATGTCGGAATTAATTATCCTTTCTAAATAAAAATATTATTTTTGTAGTTTAATTTTAAAACACAGCACAATGGCCCATAATATTAAGCCCGGCGTTGCAACCGGAGACCAGGTACAGGAAATATTCAGGTATGCCAAAGAGAAAGGCTTTGCCCTTCCTGCGGTAAACGTTACAGGTTCCAGTACTATTAATGGCGTTCTTGAAACTGCCGCAAAATTAAAAGCTCCGGTTATCATTCAGTTTTCAAATGGTGGTGCCGCTTTTAATGCCGGTAAGGGACTAAGCAATGATGGGCAACAGGCAGCCATACTGGGCGGTATTGCAGGTGCAAAACACATACATACACTTGCCGAAGCTTATGGCGCTACTGTAATACTTCATACGGACCATTGTGCCAAAAACCTGCTGCCATGGGTAGACGGGCTATTGGATGCCAGCGAAAAACATTTTGCCGAAACCGGCAAGCCGCTTTACAGCTCACACATGCTTGACCTTTCGGAAGAGCCGATTGAAGAGAACATTGAAACCTGCAAAAAATATCTGGAGCGCATGAGCAAAATGGGCATGACGCTTGAAATTGAGCTTGGCATTACCGGTGGTGAAGAAGACGGTGTTGATAACAGCGATGTAGACAGCTCTAAACTGTACACACAGCCTGAAGAAGTAGGGTATGCCTACGAAGAGCTTAGCAAAATATCGGATAAATTTACCATTGCCGCAGCTTTCGGAAACGTGCATGGCGTTTATAAGCCGGGCAACGTGAAGCTTACACCTAAAATCCTTAAGAATTCTCAGGATTATGTACAGAACAAATTTAATACAGGGCATAACCCTGTTGATTTTGTTTTCCACGGAGGCTCAGGCTCTACCCTTGAAGAAATAAGGGAGGCAATATCGTATGGTGTTATAAAAATGAACATTGATACCGACCTTCAGTTTGCATTTACTGAGGGTATCCGTGATTATATGGTAGGGAAGATCGACTACCTTAAAACACAAATTGGAAGCCCTGACGGGCCTGACTCTCCTAACAAAAAGCATTACGACCCGCGCAAATGGATACGCGAAGGAGAACTTACTTTTAACAAACGCTTAGAACAGGCTTTCGCCGACCTTAATAACGTAAATACTTTATAGTAACAGTTAATGGGTATTGAGTAAAACCCGGAACCCTTAACTCCTAAAACTGAATAACTGAATATGGCTTGGTTTAAAAGAACAGAAAAAGGAATACAAACACCAACCGAAGACAAAAAAGATGTACCTAAAGGCTTATGGTACAAATCGCCTACCGGTAAAATTGTAGATGCAGATGAGTTAGCTAAAAACTTTTATGTAAGCCCGGAAGACGGTTACCATGTAAGGATAGGCAGCAAAGAGTACTTTGAAATATTGTTTGACAATAATGAGTTTGAGGAACTTGATAAGAACATGACTGCCAAAGACCCTCTTAACTTTGTTGACACCAAAAAATATAGCGACCGACTTAAAGACGCGATTGACAAAACCAAGCTTAAGGATGCAGTGCGCACTGCGGTAGGTAAATCTAAAGGTAAAGACCTTGTGATTGCGTGTATGGACTTTGCTTTCATTGGCGGATCTATGGGGGCTGTGGTTGGTGAGAAAATTGCCCGTGCCATTGATTATTCTATTAGGAATAAAGTGCCTTTCCTTATGATATCAAAATCAGGGGGAGCAAGGATGATGGAAGCGGCCTACTCGCTTATGCAGCTGGCCAAAACCTCAGCTAAGCTTGCTCAGCTGGCTGATGCAGGCATTCCATACATATCGCTTTGTACCGATCCTACAACAGGTGGTACAACAGCATCATATGCTATGCTGGGCGATGTAAACATCTCTGAGCCGGGCGCACTGATAGGCTTTGCCGGACCGCGTGTAGTTAAAGACACAACAGGTAAAGATCTTCCTGAAGGTTTCCAGACTGCGGAGTTTGTACTGGAGCACGGTTTCCTGGATTTCATTACACCTCGTAAGGAACTAAAGGACAAGATAAACCTGTTCCTGGACCTGATACAAAATCAGCCGATACGATAATAAAAAATCCCGCTAAAGAGCGGGATTTTTTATTTATCCATAGTGATTAAACTTTTTACATCCCGCTCCTTATTGCCTCTACTGGGTCAAGTTTAGAAGCCGATATAGCAGGCAATATACCTGATATAAGTCCGATAATAGCAGCTAACGATGTTCCCAACACCATATTGCCAAAGCCCAGAACAAATTCAAACTCCAATGCCTTAGTAAGGGCTATTGTAATAAGCCACACCAGGAACATCCCTATCAATCCACCGAAAACCGAAAGTATAACCGCTTCGAACAGGAACTGGAAAAGTATAAACTTATTCTTTGCTCCTAACGCTTTTTGTATACCAATAAGGTTGGTACGTTCTTTAACCGATACGAACATAATATTAGCAATACCGAAACCGCCAACAAGCAGGGAAAACCCACTGATAATCCAGCCTATCACGTTCATCTGGCCAATGATATTGTCAATAAGTTCTGTAAATCCTGCCAAGATATCAATCATAAAGTTATCTATTTCCCCTGCCTTGATGCCTCTGTAGTTTCGTAGCTTTTGTGAAACTTCAGCCTTTACGGCTTCTGCATCCTCACCCGGCTTGGGCTTAATAAGTATTACCGGCGTCATAGTGTCATTGTTATCGCCATACAACCTGCGTAAAAAGTTCACGGGGAACATAACCGAGAGGTCGTTACTGGGCCCAAATGAACTGGATCCTTCTTTTTGCAGTACCCCTATTACGGTAAATCGCTGCCCGTACATGCGTATTTTCTTTTCAAGGGGATTTTCATCACCAAAAAGCGTCTGCGCCACCTCATACCCTATTACTACTACAGGTGTCCCCGAATTTGATTCCGACTCATTGTAAAACCTGCCATGGGCTATTTTCAGCTTTTGTATCTCGGCAAACTCATGTGTTATAGGCACAGGGTTTAAGCCAGTAGCCGTTTTATCTTCATATTTTGCTGTCGGGCTGGATGTCCAAACCTGATAGGCCATGTAATCAGCTCCCTGTACCGCACCTTTCAGGTATTGGTATTCATCATACTTAACTTTAGGAAACTGTTCTCTTTTCCACCGCGGCACATCGGTAGGGCCGAAAGAAAAGTGCTTCAGGAACATCGTGTTCTTGTCAATATCACTCATGTCAGCCTTAATCTTCCTGTCAAGCGAATCAACCGCCGCAAGCACCGCTATAATAGAGAATATTCCTATAGTTACCCCCAGCAGCGACAGGAATGTGCGCAGCTTGTTATTGCGCAAAGCATTTGTGGCAAATGAGAGGCTTTCTTTAAGTAAGCGTATATATAATAACATGATGTTTCGATTGACTTGCGTAAAATTCCGCAATTTTTTTCCAAAAACCTAAAACAGTAATAATAAATATAAAAACGTTCTAATTTAGCCCAAAGCTATTTTGAAAATGAACACTACATTAACTACTTTTGCACCTTTACAACACACAACACAATGAACACAACAAAAACTATTTCATCTGCCCTTATTTCTGTATTTGATAAAGAGGGGCTGGAGCCTATTGTACGCAAGCTTCACGAACATTCAGTAACCATTTATTCTACAGGAGGTACCGAGACTTTTATTAAAGAACTGGGCATACCTGTAGTAGCGGTTGAAGATGTTACCTCTTACCCGTCTATATTAGGCGGCAGGGTAAAAACACTTCACCCGAAAATCTTCGGCGGTATCCTTAACCGCCAGGACAATGAGCTGGATGTACAGCAGATGGAAGAGTTTGAAATTCCACAAATTGATCTGGTTATTGTTGACCTCTACCCTTTTGAAAAGACAGTAGCATCGGGTGCATCAGAACAAGATATCATTGAGAAGATAGACATCGGCGGAATATCGCTTATACGTGCCGCAGCCAAAAACTTTAAGGACACCGTTATTGTGGCTTCGGTTGATGATTACAGCCTGTTCCTGGAAACTATCACTAAAAATAATGGAGCTACAACTTTAGAGGAGCGTAAGTTATTTGCAACAAAGGCTTTCCATGTGTCATCACATTATGATACTGCCATTTTTAACTACTTCAACAGTGATGATACCTTTTACAAGCAAAGTGTGAGTAATGGGCAGGTACTTCGTTACGGAGAGAACCCTCACCAAAAAGGCTTCTTCTTTGGCGACTTTGACAAAATGTTCTCCAAGCTGCACGGCAAAGAGCTATCATACAACAACCTGCTTGATGTAGATGCCGCTGTAAACCTGATGCAGGAATTTAAAAATGACGCGCCAACTTTTGCCATATTAAAGCATAATAATGCCTGCGGACTGGCCACCAGGCCTACTATTAAAGAAGCCTATCTTGATGCACTGGCAGGCGACCCAACATCAGCTTTTGGCGGTGTACTTATTGCAAATGCAAAAATAGACAAAGCTGCCGCAGATGAAATAAATAAGCTTTTCTGTGAAGTGGTTATAGCCCCGGCGTATGACGATGATGCTGCAGCAATCCTTCAGGAAAAGAAAAACAGGATAATACTGGTACAGCACGATGTAGAGCTTCCTGCAAAACAGGTACGTACCTGCCTAAATGGATTACTTGTTCAGGATAAGGACAATATTACTGACAATAAAGACATGCTGCAAACCGTTACAGTAACCGAACCTACGGCACAAGAGGCTGATGACCTGATATTTGCTTCTAAAATTTGTAAGCACACCAAGAGCAATACTATTGTTTTTGCAAAGAACGGGCAGCTGATAGCTTCGGGTACCGGGCAGACATCACGCGTAGATGCTTTGAAGCAGGCAGTGGAGAAAGCACAGTCATTTAATTTTGACCTTAACGGGGCAGTTATGGCAAGTGATGCATTTTTCCCTTTCCCGGATTGTGTGGAGCTGGCAAAACAGGCCGGCATTACCGCTGTTATACAGCCGGGAGGCTCAATAAAAGACGAATTGAGTATTAATTACTGCAACGAAAATAATGTTGCAATGGTATTTACAGGTACGCGTCATTTCAAACATTAATTTTATTATTTTTGTAGGCTTAAATTAATATAAATATAATACCCTTAATATAGTATGGGATTTTTTGATTTCATGACCGAGGACATTGCCATTGACCTTGGTACCGCAAATACCCTTATCATACATAACGACAAAGTAGTTATAGACAGCCCGTCTATAGTAGCGCGCGACCGTGTTTCAGGCAAAATTATTGCTGTTGGGAAGGAAGCAAACATGATGCAGGGTAAAACACATGAAAACATTAAAACCATACGCCCGCTTAAAGATGGCGTAATTGCTGACTTTGATGCATCTGAAAAGATGATCAGCATGTTCATCAAAAGCATACCAGCTCTAAAGAAGAAGCTGTTTACCCCTGCCCTTCGCATGGTTATATGCATTCCTTCAGGTATTACAGAGGTAGAAATGCGCGCGGTAAAGGAATCTGCTGAGAGGGTTAACGGTAAAGAGGTTTACCTTATCCATGAGCCTATGGCAGCCGCAATTGGTATTGGTGTTGACATTATGCAGCCTAAAGGTAACATGATTGTAGATATTGGTGGTGGTACTACCGAAATTGCCGTTATTGCTCTTGGGGGTATTGTGTGCGACAAATCGGTTAAAATTGCGGGTGACGTATTTACAAACGATATTGTGTATTACATGCGTACCCAGCATAACCTTTTTGTAGGGGAAAGCACAGCCGAAAAAATAAAAATTACCATAGGAGCCGCACTTGAAGACCTGGAAACACCACCTGAGGATATGTCTGTACAGGGGCGTGACCTGTTAACAGGGAAACCCAAACAGGTAGATGTTTCCTACCGTGAAATTGCCAAAGCGCTTGATAAATCTATACAGCGTATAGAGGATGCGGTTATGGAAACCCTGTCGCAAACACCGCCGGAACTTGCAGCGGATATTTACAACACCGGTATTTACCTTGCCGGTGGAGGTTCAATGCTAAGAGGATTAGATAAACGGATATCACAAAAAACAGACCTCCCGGTTTATATTGCTGAAGACCCGCTCAGGGCCGTTGTAAGAGGAACGGGAATGGCGCTAAAAAACATACAAAAATTCAGGAGCATACTTATCAAATAACGGAGTAACCCATGCAGCAAATATTTAATTTTATATTTAAAAACAGTATCTTACTACTGTTTTTGCTGCTTTTGGGCATATCGTTATCCCTTACCATCCAGTCCCACTCCTACCACCGCAGCCGTGCCATATCGTCGGCTAATAGCGTTACCGGGTATGTGTATGAGCAGGTGAACAATGTAAAGGAATACCTGAGCCTTAGGGAACAGAACAATCAGCTTGCAAAAGAGAATGCCGACCTTAAAAAGCTACTTTACAACACGCAGGATACAGTTAAGATTGCTGACCTGCAAATGCCTCAGGTTGCTGGTAAATACAATGTCATTAACGCGAAAGTAATATCAAATTCTTACAGTGTGCCTGAAAACTACATTACCCTAAACAAAGGAAGTAACGACGGTGTTAAGGAAAAGAACATGGGCGTGATGAGCAGCCTGGGTGTAGTAGGCTATATTGAAAAAACTTCAGCAAATTACTCTACAGTTATAAGTATACTTAACCTGAAGTTCAGGCTGACAGCTAAAATAAAAAAGAACAACCACTTTGGCACGCTTACATGGAATGGTAAGAACACCGGCTTTGCCCAGCTTGTAGATGTACCAAGACTGGCCACGGTAAGAAAAGGCGATACAATAGTAACAGGTGCAGAATCTACTTATTTCCCTGAAAATATCCCGGTAGGTACAATAGAAAAGGTATATGTAGATAAAAGGACCAACTACTATACGCTTGATGTAAGGCTGTTTAATGATATGACAAGCCTTGGCCACGTTTATATTGTAGAAAATAAAGACCAGAAAGAAATACAACAATTAGAGCAATCAACCACCACAAATGAGTAGCGCAGTAATCATAAACATATTCCGGTTTATAATCCTGCTGCTGTTACAGGTGGTTATATTCAGCAGGCTTGATCTTTTCGGGTTCCTTAACCCATACCCTTACCTGTTATTCATACTGCTATATCCGGTAAACAGCAACAGGGCAGGTTTACTGCTTGCCTCTTTTTTCCTGGGCCTTCTGTTAGATATGTTCCTTAATTCAGGCGGAGCCCACGCATCAGCATGTGTAATACTGGCTTATCTCCGCCCGGCATTCTTTAGGTTTTCGTTCGGGGTTAGCTATGAGTATCAAACCATAAAAATAAATGAACGTCTTTCGCCCGAAAGGTTTTCTTTTATACTTATTTCTGTAGTAAGCCATCATTTCATATTGTTCCTGCTGGAACTGTTCAGGTTCGGGCTTATCCTTGACATTTTGTGGAGAACAATTCTTACCACAATATTTACCTTAATTATCTGTATTATTATTATCTACCTGATTAAGCCGGGGAAACAATGAGAAAGATTTTACTGCCAACACTAATAGTTGCCGCAGCTATACTTATAGTAGCAAGGCTTTTTTATTTACAGATCCTGGACGACTCATACATTAAGAAGTCTGACAACAATGCCATTAAAATTATATACGATTATCCTGAAAGAGGGTACATATATGACCGTAACGGCAAGCTCATGGTAGCCAACCAGCCATCTTATGATATAATGGTTACACCCGGTGAAATGAAGAATACTGATACCCTGGAGATATGTAGCCTTTTAAATATCAGTAAAGAATATTTTATTGAAAGGATCAACAAAGCAAAAGTGTACAGTCCACGGCTCCCATCAGTTTTTCTCCCGCAGCTCAATAAGCGTGAGTTTGCCGCTTTCCAGGAAAACATAAGGAAATTCAAAGGTTTTGATATTGTAAAGCGGTCGTTAAGAGACTATCAGGTAAATGTTGGTGCTAATGTATTTGGGTATATAGCCCAGGTAAATGATAACATCATTAAAAGGAACCCTTATTACAAAAGTGGCGACCTCATTGGCCGCCAGGGCGTAGAGGAAATGTATGAAGATGTGCTGCGTGGCATTAAAGGGGTAAAATATATCCAAAAAGACCGTTTTAACCGGGAGATAGGTTCTTTTAAAAACGGCATTTATGATACTATTGCAGTTCAAGGCCAGGATATAACCTTAACCATAGATGCCGAACTTCAGAAGTATGGAGAGGCGCTGATGTTTGAAAAGCGGGGTGGTATTGTAGCTATAGAACCAAAAACCGGTGAAATATTAGCATTGGTAACAGCACCAAGTTATGATCCTGCCATTTTGGTAGGCAGAGAACGCTCAAAGAATTATACAGCAATGTATAATGACTCTATAGCCAAACCATTGTACGACAGAGGCCTTTTAGCGGAATACCCCCCGGGGTCTCCCTTCAAAATACTTACGGGGCTGGTAGGCTTGCAGGAAGAGGTTATTGATGAAAATTCTACGTTTATGTGCCATCATGGTTTCTCCTACGGACGAGGCGCATTTATGAAATGCCACTGCCCGGGTGGTGCTATTAAGCTGCATAATGGTATTTATAAATCCTGCAACACCTATTTTGCAAGTACATTTAAACTGAGTATTGATAAATATCCCAAACCTGAGCAGGGACTTAATGCATGGAGCAACCACATGAAAAGCTTTGGCCTGGGTGATTTCTTAGGGTATGACCTGCCTCCGGGACGCAAAGGGCATATACCAACCGCAAAGTTCTACAAAAGATTTTATCCTAACGGTGGGTGGCGAAGTTCAACTATAATTTCAAACTCCATTGGCCAGGGAGAGGTATCTATGACACCTATACAA
>JAEWKB010000267.1 GCA_023386255.1 Bacteroidota bacterium | reverse complement strand
GCAATATAATGCGGGGGCTTGAGGCAAAAAGTAATCCGACGAATCCCGATTTTTTACATTTCACAACCCAGGAAACCTTAGTTATAAGCGTATTTGCCATTTTTGCCATAGCCACACTTGTATGGTTTATAATACTGCTTTACAACGGATTTAAAACCGCCACTAACGTCAAGACATTAAGTCATAAATTTTATTTTGCCATTGCTGTACTTTTTGCAGAAATACTGGCATCAATTTTAACTTCACTAATTTAACAATGAAAAATATCCTTGTCCTTGTACTAACTCTATTCTCAACTTTTGCTTTTTCACAAGATATTACAGGCCCATGGAACGGCAGCCTCAACCTGCCGCAGGGGGAGTTGCCGCTTATTATAAATATCAGTAAAAGCGGGAGCACTTACACTGCAACTATGGATAGCCCGCTACAGGGTGCTAAGGACATTCCTGTTACCATTGCCTACGAAAATAATAATTTGCACATAACATTGCCTTCGGCCAATTTTGATTATAAAGCCACTTATGCAAATAACGTTTTTAACGGGACACTCAACCAAAACGGCAATACCTATAAGCTGGACCTAAAGCGTGGTGAAGCCGCAAAGCCAAAACGCCCACAGGAGCCTGCTGCACCCTATCCTTACTATACAGAAGAAGTTAGCTTTAAAAATGAGAAAGCAGGTATAACACTGGCGGGAACGCTTACCCTCCCTACAAAAGAAGGTGTTTTTCCGGCAGTTATTTTAATAACAGGCAGCGGCGGCCAAAACCGCGATGAAGAATTGTTTGGCCATAAGCCGTTTCTTGTACTGGCAGATTACCTGACACGTAATGGGGTGGCGGTATTGCGCTATGACGACAGGGGCGTTGGCCAGTCAGGCGGAGAGTTTGAAACAGCCACCACAGCAGATTTTGCCACCGATGCGCAGGCAGCCTTTAATTACCTGCAAACACGTAAAGAAATAAACCAAAAGAAAACAGGCCTTGCCGGCCATAGTGAAGGCGGAACAGTTGCTGCAATGGTAGCAGCAGGTAATGCAAATGTAGCATTTATAGTGCTTATGGCCGGCGCCAACATACCGGGTGATGAACTAATGGTGCTGCAAAATTATATGTTAGGGAAAGCAGGCGGTATGCCTGAACAAGACCTGACGATGCTTGGTGGCATTAATCGGAAACTTTATGATGTAATTAAACTGGAAACAAACCCCGAAAAAATGAAAAAAGGGCTTGAAACTGTTTTCACTACCGATTTAAAACCTCTTTTCCTCTCTAAAGGCATACCTGAAGCTCAGTTTAATCAGGCCATGAAAATTCAACTTGAAGGATTGTTAACACCCTGGTATGTGAGTTTTATTAAGAGCAGGCCTGCCCTATATCTTGAAAAGATAAAATGCCCTGTTCTTGCACTTAATGGCGACAAAGATTTGCAGGTAGCGGCAGTTGCCAACCTGGATGCAGTAAAGCGGGCAGCGGAAAAAAGCGGCAATAAAAATGTTACTGTAAAACAAATGAAGGGCCTGAACCATTTATTCCAGGAAGCTGGAACCGGACTCCCGGCCGAATATGAAACCATTGAACAAACACTCTCTCCTTTAGTACTGGAGGAAATTACCGGATGGATAAAAACCAAAACAATGTAATAATGATTTTTGTAGCAATCCTTTTTCTGGTTATAGGTGCGCTGGTAAAGCATGCAAAAATGTATTTCCTTATTGCGGGCTATAACACCATGTCTCCCGAAAAACAAGCTTCAATAAATATAGCCGGCATAGCAACTTTGCTAAGAAATGTGCTATGGTTTATGGCGGTGATACTGATATTTGGCTGGGTGGCAGAAATGATTTTAGAAAAAGATATAGAAAGTTTTGTTATTACCTGTACAGTTGTTCCCGGGATGATTTACCTGCTTATAAAATCGAACTCAGGGAAATATAATTTGCCGCCAAAAAAATAACAACAATTTTTTTTTACATTTACCTTGTAACATTTTTAACTGGTAGTCTACTCATAAGAAAACCAAAAGAATAACATGAAAAAAATTATTTACACCCTTGCGTTAGTACTATCGTTTAGCAGTTTTACAAACGCCCAAAAGAAAGGGGCTGAAACTGACGTGAAGGTGAAGATAGACCTTAAGGACGTTAAAGATGACAAGGTACAGGTTACAGTAGCCGCACCTGCCATAACCAGCGAAAACATTACATACTTCATCCCTAAAATTGTACCCGGAACTTACAGCGCAGACAATTATGGAAGGTTTATAGAAAACTTTAAGGCCTTTGATAAAAAAGGTAAAGAGCTTAAGGTTGAGAAAGCAGATAATAACTCATGGAAAATAAGCGGGGCAAAATCACTTGCTAAAGTTACTTATCTTGTAAATGACACGTATGATACAGAATCTGCCGGCACTCACGAAATATTTTCACCGGCAGGTACAAATATTGCGGCCTATGAAAATTTTGTAATAAATACACACGGCTTTGTGGGTTATTTTGATGGCAAAGGGGAGCTCCCTTATGAAATTACAATTACGCACCCTGCTGCGCTTTGGGCTTCAACATCTATGACAGATACTGATGCGTCTGTCGAGAGCGATGTTTTCAGGACCGCAAGGTATCCTGAACTGGTAGATCACCCAATAATGTACTCTAAGCCTGATTATACCACTTTCACGGTTGACGGTATGGAGATCATCATAAGCGTATATTCTCCTAACGGAACATATAAGGCAAAAGACATTACGCCTGAAATGGAGACTATGATGCGTGCACAGAAAAAATTTCTTGGCCCTATAAACAGCACTATAAAATATGCTGTTCTAATTTACCTGTCAGATATGGCAAAAAATGATGCCAAGGGATTTGGTGCGCTGGAGCATACTACATCAACTACAGTGGTCCTGCCGGAGGCTATGCCGCTAGACCAGCTTACATCTACACTTAAAGACGTAGTGTCGCATGAATTCTTCCACATTGTTACTCCTCTTAGCGTACACTCTAAAGAAATTCACTTCTTTAACTATAATACCCCACAAATGTCTGAACATTTATGGATGTATGAAGGAGTTACAGAATATTTTGCCAACCTTTTCCAGGTAAACCAGGGACTTATCACTGAAGATGAATTTTACACCCGTATTGCTGATAAAATAGCATCATCAAGAAACTTTGATGACACTATGAACTTCACCAAAATGAGTAAAAATATCCTGGAACAGCCATATAAAGATGCATACTACAATGTTTACCTTAAGGGCGCGCTTATAGCTATGTGCATTGATATACAAATGAGGGAGAGCAGTAACGGCCAAAGGGGCATACTGGACCTGATGCAGGACCTTTCGAAAGAATACGGCAGTAACAGGCCTTTTAATGATGAGGAGTTGTTCAAGACAATTACAAGGCTTACCTACCCGGAAGTGGGAAGATTCTTAAATACATACGTAGCAGGATCAACGCCAATACCTTATGAAGAATATTTTGCAAAAGTAGGCGTTACTAAAACCAAGGTAAAAAAGGCGGGTAATGTATTCCTGAAAAATCAGGAAGTTCCTTACATAACAGTTAACCCTGCCCAGGAAATTGTAGTTGTGCCTAATATTGAAGATAATGCATTTATGAAAACAATAGGCCTTAAAGGCGGAGATGTAATACAGTCAATAAATGGTACAAAGTACAACCTTGACAATATATATGACATGATCATGGGCAGTATGAGCTGGAAAGAAGGAGACCCAATTACAATACAAATTAAAAGGGACGGCAAGGAACAAACACTGAAAGGAAAAGTTACACTGCCTACCGAAGATGTAGAAGGCTACCACGCTACTGATGCCTCTAAGGCAAAAGTACGTGAGGCCTGGCTAAAAGGATAATTATAAGCTGCACAATGTGCAGCTTTTATTGTATATCAATCACTACAAAAACCACACATTATGAAAAAATTATTAACTGTTTGTTTATTAGTTTTCGGGGCGGCTGCCTTTGCAAATACCGGTGACAATGTAGAACCTGTTGCTACAGAAAAAAATGTAACAGCAACAACTGTTACCAAAAAGGCTACCATAAAAGCTCCTATAGCGCAGGAAGTAAAATCGAAGCCCGCTGCACCTTCCAGAGGGGTATGTACCACCTGCAGTAATGATGCCCGATTTAACGTAAGCGGTTACTTTGCCGAATTTGTAAACCGTAACAACCTTAAGCTTGTAAAGCTCCTGCTGGATTAATTACATATATACAAATAAAAAAAGGCTGCCGTAAGACGCAGCCTTTTTCATTTTACGCGTCTATATAATATATTTCTTATCAAATCATCCTTAAATAATTTTTCATACATTCGTAACAAACTACAAATCAAACCAATTGCTTATGAAAAAGATTATACTACTTATTGTGTTCGCGCTGGGATTAACATCATCCGCCCAGATTAACCAAAATGTATCACCTTATACTATATGTAACCCGAGTATAAGTTTATCAGCAACATTTGACCTAACAACAAAAATTCCTGAAATATTGGGAACACAAAATCCTGCTGATTACACTATTACCTTTCATGCATATTCTTTAAGTGGGCCCGTTATTCAATCACCTACAAGTTTTATAGGAATTGATAATACCACAATTTTTGTTAAACTGATTAACAATGCAACACTGGAAATATATCAAAGCTCCTTTGTGTTAAGAGCTCCATCTTCTCCCCAAAGGCCGCCTCTTTCTGTAGAAGAATGCAATATGTTTAATACAGGAATAGCTGAATTTAGCCTTGGCGAAATTGAATCTACATTAATGTCGCAAACAATAAGTTTAAGTACCTTTAATACAAGTTTTTATATAAGCGAAGCCGATGCTAACAATAGCGTTAATGAGCTAACAGAATATTTTTACACCAACACTGTCGCATTCCAGCAAACTATATATGCAAGGGTGCAGGTAACAGGGACATCTTGCTACACTATTACTCCCGTAACCCTAAATGTTTCAAGCTGTGTTACTGCCAATGAGCCCGGCGACATGACTTCATGCATTGACCCGGCTAGCAGTACTGCCTGCTTTGACCTTAGCAGTAATAATGCCTTTGTACTTGACGGACAAGATGCCTCTTTATTCTCAGTAACATATTTTAGTACGCAGGTAAATGCTTATAATAACACATTACCGCTAGCTTCCATATATTGTACTGCACAGGAAGAGATTATTTACGCGCGAGTAACGCATAATCTTTCAAGTGAGTTTGATGTTGTAATGTTTAATGTTATCCCCACAACACTATTGGCTGACATAGTACAGCCGGTTACCATATTAACAGAAAACGACCAAAATAATGATTTATCGGTAACATTTAATCTGAATGAATATACTGTCCCGGGAATTATATATTATGCTACTGAGGCTGACGCAGTTGACGGCGTAAACCCAATAACAAATCCTGCAGCTTATACTGTAGGAATAAGCAATCCACAAGTTAATGTTTTCATTCGTGTTCCAGCGGGAAACTGTTATAAAATTCAAAGGTTACAATTAGTCATAAGCGACTATAATAATGCCTATTTATGTTCAGAAGCGAGATCATTGTGCGGCGCACTGGGTAATCCATTTTCTAACACTTATGGAGGCATAGAGGCTGTAGATGGCGATTATAATTGCTTAGGTTCCCAGCCAAATCCCTCATGGTTTTACCTACCGGTAGGGCAAGGGGGCAATTTACAATACATTATTGAGCAAAATGATCTTAACGGTAATGGTATTGATGTTGACTTTATATGTTACGGTCCGTTCAACACATTATCTGAAGGATGCGTAGGATATACAAATGCCAATGTTGTGGCTTGTTCTTATTCTACTGCCCCGGTAGAAACAGTACATATACCAAATGCAGTTGCGGGGCAATATTACCTTCTTATGGTAACAAATTTTTCAGATGATCCCGGTGTTATCACCATAAATGAAACTTCTGTAAGCCAGGGTACTCTAACCTGTTCGGGCCTTATAATGAATGCCTTTTTAGACAGCAATAGCAACGGCATTAAAGATGCGGGTGAAAACGGATTTAATTTAGGTTCATTTACATATGAAGCTAACAACAACGGAACCGTACACACAATTACAGATCCTGACGGAACTTACGGCTTATATGATGAGGTATTAACCAACACTTATGATATAAACTTTGCCGTTGCATCGCAATATTCGGCTTATTATAATGTTACAACATCGTCTTACAATGATGTCCTTGTTCAGCCGGGTTCTGCCATAGTAACTTATTATTTTCCTGTTACTGTTACACAGGTTTATCAGGACCTGTCAGTACACGTTATAGGTAATTCTGTACCAAGGCCCGGGTTCTCATACGAAAATACAATTGTATATACCAACAGCGGCAACCTGCCTGTTGCTTCAGGAACTGTGAGTTTTACAAAAGACCCTATGGTTACCATAAGCAATATATCACAATCCGGTACAATAGCTACTGCCAATGGCTTTGACTATACTTTTACCAATCTGCAGCCTTTTGAAACACGAACTATAACAGTAACTATGAACGTACCCACTATCCCTCAGATAGCATTAGGACAACTGTTAGAAAGTACAGCTTCAATTGTTCCGGTAACAGGCGATATAACTCCTTCAAATAATACTTCTTCAAGCATACAGGAAATTGTAGGTTCTTATGATCCTAATGATAAAATGGAATCAAGGGGTGAGCGTATATTAATTTCTGAGTTTGGTAACAATGATTATCTGTATTACACAATCAGATTCCAGAACACAGGTACTGCCGCCGCAGAAATTGTAAGGATACAGGATATACTGGACAACCAGCTGGATGAAAGCACAGTAGAAATGATACGTGCCAGCCATAATTACAGCCTTGACAGGGTAAACAACACACTTACATGGACCTTTAATAACATAAACCTGCCGCACTCTGGCGCTAATGAGCCTGCGAGCCATGGATATGTTTACTTCCGCGTTAAGCCGGTTGCCGGTTTCCAGGTGGGTGATGTTATACCAAATACGGCATCAATTTATTTTGATTTTAATCCCGCTATTGTTACTAACACTGTAAATTCAGAATTTGTGGCTGCTATGGGCATTGAAGACATTACAGCTTCAGCTTTTACAATGTACCCTAACCCTGCCGATAAAGCCGTTAACCTGCAGCTTGGCAATATGGCCGACAGCATAAAATCCGTAAGGGTTTATGATGTTACAGGCAAAACCCTTTACTTCAACACTAACCTTTCTGCCGCTAATACATCGATAGATGTTACGCAATTTGGCACAGGAGCTTATTTTGTAGAACTCGTAACAGGAAGCAATATAAAAGCAGTTAAAAAGCTTTTGGTAAAATAACAATTCTCATCATTGAAAAAGGGCTGCTTAATGCAGCCTTTTTTATTTCTCTTTGGTGTGCATCAATTAATATTTAGTACTTTGCGCCGAATTTTAAGTACACAATTATTTATGAAGAAAATATTTTTGGCTTTTGCAGCCCTGGCCGTTGTTTGTTCGTGCAATAAGGAAGATCATGGTGATGCCAATCTTCATATAACCGGTACAGTAAAAGGTTTAAGCCAGGGCACACTTTATATACAGCGTGTTGTCGATACCACACTTGTAGCCATGGATACTATTGTTATTAAAGGCAAATCAGATTTTGAAAGCCATCTTAAAATTGATTCGCCCGAAATGCTATACCTGTTTCTTGACAGGGGGCAAACAAATTCTATTGATAATAACCTGCCTTTTTTTGCTGAACCCGGCAACATGCGAATTGAAACTGCCAATGAAGAATTTTTCTCAAAAGCTAAAATTACAGGATCAAAAAACCAAAAGTTATATGAGGATTTCCTGAAGCTGAAAAGCCGCTTCACAGGACAGAATGCAGAGTTGATTAAAAAGAACCTTGAAGGTTCTATGAAAGGCAATGTAGCGCAGCTTGACAGTGTATCCTTAGAACAGGAAAAACTACTTAAACGCCGTTACCTTTTTACAGTTAATTTCGCTCTAAATCACGCTAAGCATGATGTTGGCCCTTACCTGGCGCTTTCAGAAATTTATGACGCTAATATTAAATACCTTGATACTATTGCAAAGGCAATGTCGCCACAGGTAGCGAAAGCCCATTACGGGAAGATGCTCACCAAGTATATAGCAGAAAGAAAAAAAGCACAGGCTGAAGAAGTGAAATAGCAACATAAAAAACAAAACCGCTTAGTTTCCTAAGCGGTTTTTTATTGAGCCGATAGAGGGACTCGAACCCACGACCTGCTGATTACAAATCAGCTGCTCTAGCCAGCTGAGCTACACCGGCATCTCAATACGGGTGCAAATATATACCTGAAATTGAAAATTCCAAAGAATTTTTTACACTTTTTTATTGAAGTTGCTTATGCCAGACTATTGATCTTTCCAACAAGTTGAGTGGCAGCTTCTTCCAGTTCTTTGCTGATTTGCTTAAAATGCTCTTTTTTATTCTCTACACCCTTTTGGTTTACTTTCTTCATAAGGTTATCAAAGGTAACAATGGCCTCATCAACCAATGAATCTGATTCTTTTGTAGGTTTTCCTGTTGTTGCAATTTCCCACATGTAAACCGCTTCTATAATATCACCCAATACAAAATTGATATCCTTCTTTAAATTTCTAACACTTGCCATTTCTATTTAATTTTAGTTTCTACAAAATTACAATTATTATCAGTCATTTCTGTTAAGAAATATATATTTCCAGTAATGTGCATTCTCCGGTAAGCTTAAAAGACTTTAATCCTGCAGGTACAAGTACTGTATCTCCTTTTTTAAAGGTATAAGATTGCCCTTCAGCATTTATAGTATAGGCACCTTCAGTACAAATATATACAGTAAAGCTGCCGCCATTCTTTTCTACATCTATATTTCCGTTAAGCGGCAAATAATTTGTGGTAAAGTAAGGGCAGTCAACCATGGTATTGCACTTATTCTCTTCCTTGCCGTACTGCTTCTGTGTATCAGTGGGGTTATAGTTCATCGCATCAAGTGCCTGCTCTACATGCAGCTCACGAGAGTTTCCTTCAGCATCTACCCTGTCCCAGTCGTACACACGGTAGGTTATATCCGATGTCTGTTGTATTTCAGCAATCATAATTCCTGCTCCTATGGCATGTATAGTACCTGTCTCTAAAAAGAAAACATCGCCTTTTTTGGCAGGAACCTCGTTAAGTATATCAATGAGGTTTTTATTCTTAAGATGTTCAAGATACTCCTCCGGACTTGATTTCTCTTTAAACCCTACAATAATCCGGGAACCTTCGTCAGCCTGCATTACATACCACATCTCTGTTTTACCGAAGGAATTATGGCGCTGTTTAGCTAACTCGTCATTAGGATGTACCTGTATGGAAAGGTCTTCCCTGGCGTCTAAAAATTTAAACAATAACGGAAATTGTGTTCCAAACTGTTTTTGCACGTTTATACCAAGAATTTCCGAAGGATATTTTTCCAGCAGCTCCGTAAGCGGCTTACCTGCAAATGAACCATTTTTTACAATACTAACATTACCTTGTACAGCAGACAGTTCCCAGCTTTCTCCAGTGGTATCTGTTGGCAAGTTTTCCTTACCCAGCACAGTTTTTAGTTTGGTCCCGCCCCAAATCCTGTCCTGCAGGATAGGTTCAAAAACAAGCGGATATAATTGTGTATCCATTATATTATTCTCCTTTGTAAGTTACAAAATTTCTTGGCGTTTCATAAAGTACCACTTCAAGTTCCATAGCTGCATCAATGTGTTTTCGCATCCTGTTCCATATTACAACTGCTATGTTTTCGGCAGTTGGGTTCAGGTTGGCAAATTCAGGTACATCCAGATTCAGGTTCTTATGGTCAAAAGGCTCCTCTACCTCCGCCTCAATAATGTCCTTAAGTATCTTCATATCCATAACATAACCTGTTTGCGGGTCCACCTCACCTTTTACGCTAACTATAAGCTCATAATTATGTCCATGAAAGTTAGGATTATTGCACTTGCCAAAAACAGCATCATTCTGCTCATCGCTCCAGTCTTTGCAATACAGGCGATGCGCGGCGTTAAAGTGTGCATGGCGGCTTACGGTTACTTTCATAGTTTATGATCTTCAAGGTAGTGGTAAAATTCGTCAAATATTATCCTGAACCATACGGTATAATGTTCCGGATGTTGCTGCATGTCTTCCTTTACTTCATCAATGCCCATCCACTTCCAGTTCTCAGCTTCCTCTCTGTTTATATCAGGCTCTCCGTCATAGTAGCCAATCATTACATGGTCAAGCTCATGCTCAGTAAGCCCGTTCTCAAAAGGCGCCTTGTATATAAAGTGAAAGAGTTCTTTCAACTCAGTAGTAAAGCCCATTTCTTCCATTAGCCTGCGGTTACCGGCCTGAAGGTTAGTTTCGCCCTCCCGCTGGTGACTACAGGTGGTGTTGGTCCATAAAAGCGGTGAATGATATTTTTTGGCTGCACGCTGTTGCAGCATTACCTCGTTTTTAGAGTTGAGTATAAAAACGGAAAATGCCCTGTGCAAGGCGGCTTTTTCGTGGGCTTCCAGTTTGGGCATCAACCCAATCTGCTCATCTTTTTCGTTTACAAGTATAACTTTTTCTTCTCCTGTCATGACTGGTTACTAGCTTTCAAAAATAAGAAAATCTTTGCTTTTTTAAGTTGGTTTAACCTTTTATTAAAAATTAAAGCCGCAGTAATGCGGCTTTAAAATAATTTTATTATACCTTAATTATATCTCTGATAATCATTTATAACCACCGTCGCTTTTAAGTCGCTCAATAAATTATAAAGCCCGAAAAATGTACGGTTTACATATATAAAATGCTTTGAACCGCGGTTGCCGTTCATCTTCCGTAACGTTTTATCGTTGGCGAGCTCTTCGCTAACCTGCGCCACCTCATTCATAAATTTAGGATCAGAAAAATCAAAAACTTCATTTTGAAGCGGTTGTGTAAAGATCAGCAGTAGCCTGTGGAACAAGGCCGAAAAGAACTTCACATCATCAGCGGAATCCCCTTTGTGTAACATTTCAAGATCATACATCTTAGGAAGATATAAACTTTCATGTGCGAGTGTTTCAGGATTTACAAGGTCAAAATACGGAGTGTAGAAACTATCCGGTATCTTCTTCATGCAGCCAAAATCAATGGCCACCAAATTACCTTTATCTTCTACAAG